>CAWUUZ010000338.1:0-2627 GCA_963925745.1 uncultured Pseudomonadales bacterium | reverse complement strand
TTGATGATGTCCATGGTACCCATTGCCAAACCGGCACCGTTTACCATACAGCCGATGTTACCTTCCAATGCAACGTAGTTGAGCTCCCACTTGGCCGCTTCAGCTTCACGTGCATCTTCTTGGCTGTGGTCACGCATAGCAACAAGATCAGGATGGCGATATAACGCATTGCTATCTAGCGTGATCTTAGCGTCTAGGCAATGTAAATTGCCTTGCTTGGTGATCACCAAAGGATTCACTTCTACCAGAGCCAAATCTTTTTCGATAAACAACTTTGCCAAGCCCATAAATATCTTGGTGAATTGCTTGATTTGGTCGCCTACCAAGCCCAACTGGAATGCCAATTCACGACCTTGGTATGGCTGAGGGCCAACCAATGGATCGATAATGGCGCGCAAAATCTTTTCAGGCGTTTCTTCTGCAACCTTTTCAATTTCCACGCCGCCTTCAGTTGAAGCCATAAAGACAACACGTCGGCTCGCACGATCGACAACTGCACCGAGGTACAATTCCTGATCAATGTCGGTACAGGTTTCAACCAATATTTTTGAAACAGGCTGGCCCTTTTCATCGGTCTGATAGGTTACCAATTGCTTGCCTAGCCATTTCTTAGCGAAATCTTTGCCTTCGTCAGCAGTGGTGACCAGTTTAACGCCGCCAGACTTGCCACGACCGCCAGCATGCACCTGAGCTTTAACAACCCAGGTATCACCACCGATGGTTTTCATAGCTTCAACGACTTCTTTTGGCGTATCACAAGCAATGCCATCAGAAACGGGTAAGCCATACTTCTTAAAAAGGAATTTTCCTTGGTATTCGTGAAGGTTCATCTTCTGTTCCGCTCACTGCATGTCGGTCACCAAAGGTGCAAACACCCAAATAGGCGTTTGCGGTGACAACGGTTGGATAAAATAAAGGCAATACTGCATGCCACACTTGAGAACGAAGCGTTATACACCACTTCCACGCAATGATGGCTTACTCATATCACCTTAACGTCAAATAAATTACTTGCGGCGCTTAGGGTTGGGGATATGCAATGCCTTTCCGTCAACTGCCAAGGCGGCATCATGAACCGCTTCAGACAGGGTAGGATGGGCAAAACAGGTCAGCTGTAAATCTTCTGCACTGGCTGCAAATTCCATTGAAATCACACCTTGGGCAATTAACTCTGAAGCTGATAGGCCAAAAATGTGCATGCCTAGAATGCGGTCAGTCTTGGCATCAGCAATAATCTTCACCATACCGGTGGTATTGTTGGCTGCCATCGCACGACCTACTGCAGCAAAAGGCATTTTACCGACTTTAAAGTCGACGCCCTCTGCCTTGAGTTGCTCTTCTGTCTTACCAACCCATGAAATTTCCGGGTGGGTATAAATGACCCATGGAATGGTGTCATAATTCATCTGTGCATTGTGGCCCGCGATAATTTCAGCAACCATAACGCCCTCTTCCATGCCTTTGTGCGCCAACATTGGACCACGAACCACGTCACCCACTGCATAGACACCAGGTACGGTGGTTTTGCACTGGTCATCAACAAAGATGAATCCGCGCTCATCCAAGGTAACGCCACTGTCATCACTCAAGCAGCCATCTGTGAAAGGACGACGGCCAACAGCAACGATCAACTTATCAAATTCTTCAACTTTTTCGCCTTCCGAATCCATATAGGTAACGACAACTGTCTTACCCTTAATTTCTGAACCGGTAACGCGACAGTTTAACTTGATAGCCAAGCCCTGCTTTTCGAAAACCTTGAACGCTGCCTTTGCGATCATTTGGTCTGCTGAGGGTAAAAACTTATCCAGTGCTTCAAGGATAACGACGTCAGAACCAACACGGTTCCAGACTGAACCCAATTCGAGTCCAATCACGCCTGCACCGATGACGCAAACACGCTTTGGCACATGATCAAAGGCCAGGGCACCCGTTGAATCGACAATGATGTCTTTAAAAAGCGGTGTTGGTGGAATTTCAACTGGCACAGAACCAAATGCAAGAACCACGCTACCGGCTTCAATAATCTCTACAGAGCCGTCATGTTTGGTGATTTCGACCTTCTTGTTGGCGAGCAACTTGCCTTTGCCTTCAATGCTGGTCACGCCATTGGCTTTGAACAAACCAGCGATACCGCCAGTGAGGTTAGAAACGATTGCGTCTTTTCGCGCCATCATCGCTTTAACGTCGATTTTCACGCCTTTGATATCAATACCATGGTCAGAAAACTCTGACTGCGCCTGGTGAAATTTCTCAGACGATTCCAACAAGGCCTTAGAAGGGATACAGCCCACATTCAAACAGGTACCGCCCAAGGAGGTCTTGCCTGATTGATCAACCCACTTTTCAACGCAGGCAGTTGTTTTGCCGAGTTGCGCTGACTTGATTGCAGCAATATAGCCTGCAGGTCCAGAACCAATCACTACGACATCAAACTGTTGTGCCATGATATTTCTCACTTCGTTGTAAAATCAAAATAGCCCAGATTGAACCAATCTGGACGTACGAATCATTAAATTTCTAGCA
This sequence comes from uncultured Pseudomonadales bacterium, assembly GCA_963925745.1. Lineage (GTDB taxonomy): Bacteria > Pseudomonadota > Gammaproteobacteria > Pseudomonadales > Natronospirillaceae > CAJXZL01. The sequence goes on along the minus strand of CAWUUZ010000338.1, from coordinate 101 downwards.
AAATACGTGCTGGATCTTCCAACAGGTCTTTGATGGTAACCAAAAACTGCACCGCTTCTTTACCATCGATCAAACGGTGGTCATAGGTCAGTGCCAAATAC
>CAWUUZ010000337.1:0-2789 GCA_963925745.1 uncultured Pseudomonadales bacterium | reverse complement strand
CTAGATCCTAGATCCTAGATCCTAGATACAAAACTTCATAAACCGCAGCGCATCAAAGTAGTCGTCACATTGAAAGCGAATGCTGTTGTCAGTGACCTGCTGTGCCCCTGGATAAAATCCCCGTTGATACGCCATGCTGTGGTGTTTGTATTCGAGCAGCAGATCAAAGCTCGGTGGCAAGCCAGCGCGATAGGCTTCTAAGGGCTTTGCGAGCGCAGCCACAACACCCTGTCTAATCTGGGTTCGCGCCATGGCAGGCATCACGGTTTGCACAGACAGTCCCGTACCTGCAAAGGTCTCTACGGTTTCAATTTCTGGGTCATAGGCTTTCACCACACGTGTGAGCGCTGAATCACCCGACACCAACACGGTGGGGCAACCATAATAGAGACCGGTCATGCTGTTGATGTGAAATTCTGACCACACCTGACCGTTTACTGTCAGCCGGTGCACCGATTGGCCACTCATGGTGTGGCTCAGTGGATTGCCTGCCAGTGACGCCGCACTGTGATACCCCAGCATGATGGCGACATCCATACCCTGATCAACGCCCTGCATCATAGACGACGGGTGACCACTCCAACCCCGAATCAATTCAACCGAATCGGGCAACGCAGCAACATTGATGTTTCTGGCCGTCGCATGGGCATCCTTAACCAAAACACGGGTTGCACCCGCCTCAAGCGCGGCTTCTGCCGCGGCAATGACCTCTGCTGTCATTAACGCGCGAAACTCCTGATAGTCTGGCTCGTCCTTCTGGGTCTCGCTGCTACCGCAGATGCCTGCCACACCTTCAATGTCTGCACTGATAAATACTTTCACGGCCTGATCCTTCTCTGTTTGCTCTGTGCAATTTTTATAGCATATTGCGGACGGGGGAACACTTGAATTCGCGTTAATTTATCCTAGCCTTAACAGTGGGTTTGCTCATAGTCGCAGGTACCTCCGATGTTCCAACAATATATCAGGCAATGCACACAGGACGTTCACAAGGCGCTCGACACTGCCATCAACGAACTGCTGTCGTTACAGGAAAACGTTCTGACCAATGACCACCTACTGCTGGGTTTGCTGGCGCAGAAAAACTGCGAGGCCGTACAGATATTAAGCCAATTGCTGGGTGACCAGAAAGCGGGAACCAAGGCCTTGGCCAACGCCATTTACAATGGCCACGCCCTGCGCAAGGGCAGCATGCAAGGCGAACAGGTGGTGGCCACGGCTGAAGTCGAGGCGGTATTTCGTGATGCGCTGCGTATCGCCAAATCCTTGGGTGACACCTTTATCGGCACCGGCGCGGTGCTGGTGTCCTTGATAGAACAAAAAGACAGCACCACTGCGCGCTACCTATTAGACATGCAGTTATCGTCGGACCAATTACGGGAACAGCTGTTTCGTATGCGCAATGGCAAAACGCTGGATGCCATGGACGATGAAGGCAGAAAGGACCCCCTGAGCGAATTTACCACTGACTTGACCGAGATGGCGCGCAATGGACAGCTCGATCCTGTTATTGGTCGCGAAGAGGAAATCAGCCGGGTGATACAGACCCTCTCGCGTCGTAAAAAGAACAATCCAGTCTTAATCGGTGCGCCCGGTGTGGGCAAGACCGTTATTGTTGAGGGCTTGGCGCAGCGCATCGCCAATGCGGATATCCCCGAAACACTCAGAGACCGTCGGGTCTTGGCCTTGAATATGGCCGAAATCGTTGCGGGGTCAAAGATGCGCGGCGAGTTTGAAGAACGGCTGATGAGCGTGCGCGATGCGGTCATAGAGGCCAAGGGACAGATCATTCTCTTTATCGACGAACTCCATACGGTTGTGAGCGCAGGTGCGGGCGGTATGGATGCACCCGGCATACTCAAGAGTGCGTTAGAGCGTGGCACGCTACAGGTGATTGCTGCCGACACCCTGTCGGAATACCGCCAGTTTATTGAACCTGATAAGGCCCTAGAGCGCCGATTTCAGCCGGTGCTGGTGGCAGAACCCAGCATAGAGGACACCATCAAGATTCTGTCTGGGCTGGCGTCTGAATACGAGGCGCACCACGACATTCATTACCACCGCTCTGCCTTGGAGGCCGCCGCACGTTTGTCTGAACGCTATATCGCTGACCGACAATTGCCCGACAAGGCCGTTGACCTGATGGATGAGTCCGGCGCCCAAAAACACCTAGCGTTATTGGCGATGTCTGAGCCCATGTCGCTGCTCGAACGCAAACGACAAACCCTGTTGGCAGGCAAGAACAAGGCCTTTACCCAGCAGTCCTTTGAGCAGGTGGCGCGGTTCCAAATGGACATCCTCGAGGTTGAACAAAGCATGGACCGTGAGCGAAAAATCCAAAGATCTAGCACTGAGGACGGTGGCCGTACCGTCATGGATTCTGATATTGCGACCGTTGTTTCCCGTCTTACCGGCATTCCTGTCACCCGCCTGACTGAGTCAGAGTCAGAAAAACTGGCCAATATCGAGGACAAACTCCACCAGCGTATTGTCGGCCAGGAGGCAGCAATCACCTCGGTGGCCAATGCCATTCGCCGCAACCGCACAGGCATCAATAAGAGCCGAAGACCCATCGCATCCTTTTTGTTTCTGGGACCGACAGGGGTGGGTAAGACCGAGTTGGCCAAGGCGCTGGCCGAGTTTTTACTGGATGATGAAACCCGCATTGTGCGTATCGACATGTCGGAATACATGGAGCGCCACGAGGTATCGAAGATGATTGGCGCTCCCCCAGGCTATGTTGGCTATGGCGAGGGTGGGCAACTGACCGAAAAGGTGCGACGCAACCC
>CAWUUZ010000336.1:0-3832 GCA_963925745.1 uncultured Pseudomonadales bacterium | reverse complement strand
TTTCTTTATATCGGATGCACCAATTGGTTTTGCATGGTTGGTTTCGTACCGCCTTGCGTATGCTGTCTGACAGCATCAACAAAGTGCTACGACCCCGGATGAAACTGCATTAACAGACAGTTTGCAAGGTGGGCTAAAGGGGGGGAGGGCTGTTGAACGTTGAACAGCCCAGTTCGGCTGAGGGATTTTAAGTGCTTATGTAATCTTCACGGTATCTCTCAATCCCGCACAGCAGCGACTTTGAACCCTCAGTACAACAGAGTGTTTCACATTTAAACCGCCCGAAAGCCGCCCAACATCACAATAACCTAGCAACTCAAAATATTACCCTTTACTTACCCTTGGGGAAAATGCAATCAAAATTGACGGAAGGTGAGCACCTTGGGTGAAAAGACAACATCCCTATTGATAGGTTTACATTCGACCAGAATGAATGATTATCATCACTGGAAAATGCACTGAACATTGAAACAAGTACTATTAGCCGTTTGCTGATTTAACAATCTCAACGATAGCAGGGTGCTTTAACGTACGTTCAGGCGAGATCGCAAAATACTGTTCTTTGATTTCATCCGTACGTCCGATAACCTGTACCCTATATTGAGATACAATCTCTTTTTCGATCAATGTCGGCCCTGTAAATACCCCATACCCTGCATGGCCAAAAGATTTCATCAACGCGCTATCATCAAACTTTGCAATGATATTCTGATGAATATTTTGTTTTTCCAGCCATGATGTTAGGCGTCGTGATACTGCTGCATCTTTGCCTTGCATAAGAAATGGGACGTTTGACAGCGACTGAGGAAATCCTTCGATGCATTGAGACGCCAATTTTTTGGTCGCAAAAAATGTAAGCCCACTTTCAGCAAGCAGATGATTATAGGCTTTTACCTGACTGCCAGACGGAAGTGGTCGGTCTGTTATTATCAAGTCCAGCTTGTGCACGGCCATTTTTGCAAGCAACGTATCCAGATCACCTTCGATACAATTGAGACGTATTGGCATATCCATTTTGAGTACAGGGCTGATCAGTTGATATGCCAATACTTTGGGTACTACTTCTGTAATTCCTACCGCAAACCTTTGCCACTTTGCAGATTTGTTAGCTTTCAAGATAATTCCAATTTCATCGCCAAGCTGAAATATTTCTTCAGCGTATTCAAAAATCATTTGGCCCATCTCGGAAAGTTGTAGTCTTTTCCCTTTTCGGTCAAATAAATTTATACCGACTTGGGATTCAAGGTTGCTAATTTGCCCGCTAATTGTTTGTGGGGTGAGGTGCAACCTGACACTGGCTTTGGCTATGCTGCCCTCAGTAGCAACAATGAAAAAATAATAAAGATGGTTGTAATTTAACGGCGTCATGGGATGAAAACCTTCGATAATATCGATGTTAAATTAGAGGATATTCGAAAAAATCTGTTGCTACAAGATGCGTTTATTATCTCGAACAACACTTGGAATGCTCAAAAAATAAATCGTCAAGCTTCAGCTAACACGCTCATAATTATATCTATGGTGTGTCTTTCCATTTGTATTCACTCGTTGTGTAGGAAACATCAGTACTTTCTCACCATGAAATTACGCAGTCTGATCGCATATTGGACGGGTTAATTGAATCCATAGTTCTCTAAATTTTGGATAATCTGTTGTTATTGCCATTTAACCTGCACCGACTGCGTTAAACCTGCATGTCTGATCAGTAATAAACGTGAACGAGCGTCGCTAATGTTCGAAAAATTCGATGATAAGCACAGTAATATACGAATATTTCATTTTTTTTCAATTGAGGTATAAATGTCCTAGAGCAATTGACTGCACTGCTAGTTTAGCAATAAGCTGTATCTGTATTTTATAATTAGCTTGGAGTTTTGCTATATGAGTCGGTCAATACTTGTTATTGCATACGATCACGAACATGACGGGTATTCTCTTGAAAAAGCGCACTTTCTAGCTTCTCCCCTTGATGCCACATTGGAAGTTGTACGATTCCTGCCTTCTCTTGATTCGAACCGAAACTTAGTCAGCGAGGAAATAATTTCGCAAGCAACTCAAGTTTTGGAAAATGACATTTTTAAAATTTTTGGGGATAGTGGTCGCGTATCGTCTAGTGTTGTTTCCACCGATGATATAATAAGTTGGGTAGTTGCTGCATGTAATGAAAAACACTTTGATCTTGTTGTCAAAACGGGTCATCGAACAGAGGGTCTTTTCCACACCCCATCGGATTGGCAACTGATGCGTCAACTGCCGTGCCCCATTCTTATAGCCAGCAACCACAAATGGAAAAGTAAACAGGTGGTGTTAGCCACTGTGGACTTGACTGCACCAGATTCGCAGCACAAAGGGCGAAATGACGTCGTATTAAAATGGACAAATTGGATGTCACAGGCTTTTAACTATTCAGCCCATATCCTATATAGCATTCCAATTGCCAAACCACTCATTGAATTGGATATCGTTGATAAAAATAAGTATTTGAAAAGTAAAAAGCCTGAAGCAGAATATCAGTTATCAAAATTACTTGAAAATTTTGAACTAGGTCAGGCCAATGTACAGATTACAGCAGGACCTCCAGATAAAACTATTCCGCATGTAGCCAATGAGTTAAAAGCAGATTTGGTCATTATGGGCTGCACCGGCCGTGATGGGATTAAAGGTTTCTTGTTTGGTAGCACTGCAGAAAAAGTCGTACATCATCTACGAACAGACATTCTGCTTGTAAAAGTTAATGGAGATTAAATGCGTCATTCTCTGAACCTGTCCTTGATATTAGCCATTTTTTGGTTGGTTAACTCGGGTCATTACAATCCGCTGATGTTGTCACTTGCTGCTGTCTCGGTCGCCTTTGTGGTGTATATAACCCATAAGATGGATATAGTTGACCATGGATTTCACCCCTTTCGTCTGACTGTAAAATTAGCTATTTATCACCTGTGGTTAATCAAGGAAATTGTTCTATCAAATATCTCGGTAGTAAAGAGTATTTGGCTGGGCAATAAGACAATTTCTCCTACTCTAGCGACGCTGAGTGTCAGTCAAAAGACCGATGTAGGGAAGGTAATTTATGCAAACTCAATCACATTGACACCAGGTACCGTTACAGTGGGTATACAGGGTGATCAAATTGTAGTGCATGCGCTATTACGGGAAAGTATGGATGACCTGAAAGCTGGGGAAATGGATCGTCGGGTAACGGAATTGGAGCGCTAATGTTAATCGCCGCAACTGTCGCCATTCTTGTTGCCATGTTCTTGGCAATGATCAGAGGAATCGTCGGACCTACATTTTACGACCGTATTCTTGCCGTTAATATGTTTGGCACCAAGACAGTACTTTTTATTTCATTAATAGGCTTTGTCATGGGTAGACCTGATTTCCTGGATATTGCCATAGTCTATGCGCTACTCAATTTTATTAGTGTCATTGGCGTGTTGCACTTTTCTGGCTCCGCAGAATTTAGACATGATGGCCACGACAATAGCACTGTAGAGAAGGATTCTTAATGGATATTGTTATCACTTTAGTGAGCGCTATTTGTCTGCTATTAGGTGGTTTTCTTTGCGTAACGGGCGGGGTTGGGATATTACGCTTTCCTGATTTCTTTACACGTATACACGCAACAGGTGTAACAGATACCTTAGGTGCTGGCTTGATTTTAATCGGCCTGATGTTTCAGGTTCCTGATGTACTGGTGTTAGCGAAGTTGGTAATCATTCTTTTGATGACACTCTTTATCAACCCAGTAGCAACTCATGCACTGGCACAAGCTGCATTGAAGAGTGGACTCTCACCACTTCTACAATCCAAAAAACATAAAGGAGGGTAG
>CAWUUZ010000335.1:0-5122 GCA_963925745.1 uncultured Pseudomonadales bacterium | reverse complement strand
GATGTTACAGGTCAACCAGGCATTTTTGGACCACTGGAATCTTACGGATGATGACGTAAAAACATTTCCAAGCACCTTCCGACGTCAGGTTCACCCTGATGACATGACAAAGGTAAACGCCGTTTATGACGGTCACCTACGCGGACAGTGGGAACTTGAATATCGGCTTGTCACAGAAAATGGCGCCGAAAAGACTGTCTCTGAAAAGGGTGTGATGGTCACCTCTGAGACTGGGGATGCCAGCGTGTTGATCTGTTTTCAAAACTTTAAGAACAGCGCTGTCTAGCACCCAATCAGGTCATTTTGTCATAATGCAGCACGCTAAAGGCACAGTCATCACGCTCAGAGGCAGGAAATTCAGTGCGCTCGGTACAGGCAAACCCTGACATATCAAATTGGGGTAGCTTGGTATCACCCACCGCCTCGGTAGCCACCTCAGTGACATAGAGTCGGTCTGCTCTAGGAAAGGCCTGTTGGTAGATTTGTGCGCCACCCATCACAATCACTTCGTCAACGCCCTGGTGCTGTGCCCATTCCGTTGCATGTGCGATGGCGTCATCCAAACCTGCGCACCATATTGCTGCGGTATTCGGGGGTGCCGGTGATCTGCTGACGACGTAATTTGGCCTGCCTGGCAGAGGCCTGCCCAAGGAGTCCCAGGTTTTTCTACCCATAATGATCGGCTTACCGAGGGTAACGCGTTTAAAATGCGCTAAATCACTCGAAAGTCGCCAAGGAAGGCCGTTATCTTGTCCAATTACCCTGTTTTTATCCATTGCCCAGATTAAAGCTATCCTCATCACACATTCCTGCTGTTACAATGCGCACATTATATCCCCTACGTCGATAAAAGCGCAGTACCCTGACAAGCAGTCACCTGCAAAGTTAGAGATACTGATTGTGATGGCGTTTACTTAGTATGGAGAACTGAATGAATACTGTTCCAGACGAAATCCAAACTGTCATGGATGAAGCCGATTGTCTTTATAACGAAGCCCAGATAGAGGCCGCTATTGATGTTATGGCAAAGGACATTTCTCGAGACCTTGAAGGCACGAATCCCATCGTGTTTACTGTGATGAATGGCGGCTTGGTTTTGACTGGAAAGTTGGTCACCAAATTGGGTTTTCCATTAGAGATCAGTTATTTGCACGCAACCAGGTACCGCAACTCAACAACCGGCAGAGAGCTGGATTGGAAAGCCTTTCCCGCGCAGCCACTCAAGGGTCGCAACATATTGATTGTCGATGACATCTATGACGAAGGCCACACCCTGGCTGCCATTATCGATCACTGCGTTAAAGAAGATGTCGGTAGCGTGAAAGTGGCGGTATTGCTAGACAAGATTCATAACCGCAAAGCAACCGCTGATTACCACCCAGACTATGTAGGCCTGGACTGTGAAGACCGCTATGTCTTTGGTTTTGGTATGGACTATAAAGGCTACTGGCGTAATGCTTCTGGTATCTATGCAGTAAAAGGCCTGTAAACACCGATAAATAGGGAGTGATGTGATGGACGACGGCAATCTTTTCTTTAACAGAGAACTGAGCCTGCTCGCCTTTCACAAACGGGTGCTGTCCTTGGCCTCCAAAAGCACACTCCCCATCATGGAACGTCTGCGCTATCTCTGTATATCGTCCTCCAACCTCGATGAGTTATTTGAGGTTCGGGTGGGCGGTCTTATCGAAATCATTGAGCGCGGCAATGGAAACTCGGTCATGCCCGATGGGCTGACTGCCTACGAAACCAAGCAATTGGTGTCTACAGAGGCCCATACCTTTGTTGAACGACAGTATGAAATCCTCAATACCGAGCTGATCCCTGCACTTGCCCAACACGGCATCAATATCCTCAAACGGGACCAGTGGGAAGACGAACACAGGCGTTACCTCAACCACTTTTTTATGACCGATGTTTTGCCTCTGTTGAGTCCTGTAGGGCTTGACCCTGCGCACCCCTTTCCCCGAATTTTAAACAAGAGCCTTAACTTTATTGTCCACCTCAGTGGCAAAGACGCCTTTGGTCGAAATTCAGGACAGGCCATTGTTCAGGTGCCAAGATCACTGGCCAACATCATTGAGTTACCCCCTGAATTAAGCCCAGAGGGTCGGGCGTTTGTACTGACTTCCTCAATCATCCACCAGTTTATGGATGAATTGTTTGTGGGCATGAAGGTGGTTGGTTGTTACCAATTCCGCATTACCCGCAACACCGATATTTTTCTGGATGAAGAAGAAACCGACGATTTGCTACGGGCATTGGAAGGTGAGTTAGCCTACCGCCAATATGGCGATGAAGTGCGATTAGAAGTCGCTGACAACATGCCCAAAGAGCAAATGGATTTCTTGTTAAGCCGATCCGATCTCAGCGAAATAGACCTGTATCGGGTCAATGGTCCTGTGAGCTTGTCACGTTTTAACGATTTCTTTGGTTTGATTCAAAACCACGATCTGTACTTCACATCCTTTAGCCAAAGCACACCACGCAGCTTTAAGCGCAATGGCAATTATTTTGAAGTCCTAAAGCGCCAAGACATTCTGTTGTTCCACCCCTATGAGTCTTTTTCCCCGGTGGTCGATTTGTTACGACAGGCGGCCAAGGACAATCAGGTGTTGGCTATCAAGCAAACACTCTACCGTACAGGTTCTGAGTCCCCTGTTGTTGATGCCCTGGTTCAGGCGGCCCGCGCAGGCAAAGAAGTCACCGTAATTATTGAGCTGCGCGCACGGTCTGACGAACAGGACAACGTGGCCTTGGCAAACCGGCTACAGCGTTACGGCATTCACGTGATTTATGGCATTGTTGGTTTCAAAACCCACGCCAAGATGTTGCTTATCGCACGCAAAGAATCAAACCGCTTGCGGTATTATGTGCATCTGGGCACCGGTAATTACCACCACAAAACCACCTCGGTTTATACCGATTACGGCTTGATGACCAGCGACCAACAGTTTGGCGAAGATGTGTACCGCATTTTTTTACAGCTGAGCAGCATGGGCAAGGTATCCAAGATGGAAGCGCTGCTGCATGCACCCTTTACGCTGCATAAAAGCATGTTGAAAAAGATTCAGCGCGAAATTGAACACGCCGAGAAAGGGCTGCCCTCTCATATCATCTTAAAAATGAATTCGTTGTATGAAGACCAGCTGGTCAATGAGCTTTACCGCGCCTCTCAGGCTGGGGTGAAAATCGAGTTGATCGTACGGGGTATCTGCCAAATTCGACCCGGTATCAAGGGGTTGTCAGAAAACATTACCGTGCGCTCTATCGTGGGCCGGTTTTTAGAACACAGTCGGGTGTTTTATTTCTTGAACAACAAAGACCCCGACATGCTCCTCGCCAGCTCTGACTGGATGGTTCGCAATATGTTTTACCGCGTAGAGATCTGTTTCCCAATCCGAAACAAGAAACTGCGTGACCGTATCTTTGACGACCTGCAACTGTACCTGCAGGACAACGTCAACAGCTGGATTCTGCAACCTGACGGGCAGTATATCAAACTGGCTGCGCTGGCCCCCGAAGAGGCCGTCGATGCCCAGCAGCTGCTATTGGAAAAATGGTGTTAACCACCTAACGCCCCAATAATTTTTGCCACCAATTCTTTTTCGGTTCTGTCCCTGTTCCTGTCTCGAGCGCTGTAGCCGGCTGGGCTGCAGCGCCACACTGTGCCCGATTGGTGGGTACAGTGCCGGTTTGGAAGGGTAGATAGACCGCATTGGCACAGCGAGACAGGCTTAAGGCACCCGATGCCTGATCCACCCAGGCCCAAACAATGCCACCCGGTTCGCTGATGATCGGCTCTTCTAGCCCAATGTTCTGCATAATGTCGGTCCAGATCCGCAAGGCGCCGCTACTACCTGTCAGGGGTGTCGGCAAGTTATCATCTCGGCCTACCCATACCACCGCCAAGTAGTCCGGCGAGTAGCCTGCAAACCAGCTATCGCGAAGGTCATCGGTGGTACCCGTTTTGCCCGCCAAATGAAACCGTGTTCCAAGGGCCTGGGCAGCGTATTGCCCCGTACCCACCGTCATAACTGCTTCAAGCCCCTGCTGCAAGAGAAAGAGTGGCGCGGGGTCTATTACCTGGTGGAAGCCAAAGGTGTCGGTTTGAAGCACCTGATCCTCGGCATCTGTCACGGCGGTGATGGCCTGCACCGGTGTGTAGAAACCATTGGCAGCAAAGGCGCCATAGAGGGTCGTTACATCCACAGGCGTGAGCGCAACCGAACCCAGTAACAGCGAGGGGTAGGCAGGTATGTCCTGGGTGACACCCAAGGAGTTCATCCGCGCTATGATTTTGTCCAGCCCCAGCTGCATACCCAAACGGGCAGCCGCCTGGTTATAGGAATGGGACAGCGCATTGATCAATATCGGCGTGCCATGACTCTTAAGGTCATAGTTCTCGGGGCGCCACTCACTGCCATCCTGTCCTGCAACCACCACCGGTCCATCGCTGATCGGTGTGGCCAGGGTATAGCCCTGTTCCAAAGCCGACAGGTATACAACGGGTTTGACCAAGGATCCCACAAAGCGCGCCGCATCCATCGCTCGGTTAAAGCCGGCATAGCGCGGTTCGCGACCACCCACCATGGCCAAGACATGACCGGTATCGGGTTGGGTCAGAACAACCGCGCCTTCTAATGTGTTTGGCGGCAAACCATACTGTTTCTCTAACTGCGCAAGACCCGTGGTGAGTGCTGTTTCTGCCACGTTTTGAATTCTGGGGTCCAAGGAACTAAAGATATTCAGACCTGCGCCACGGTACACCTCGGTTTGAAACTGTTCAGACAGGTCACGCTTTACCATGTCGAGAAAAGCAGGATAGCGCACCCGTGACAGACCACTGCGGACTGCCAAGGGGCTGTCGAGTGCTATTCGAAAATCGGCCTTCTGTATCAAGCCCTGATCAAACATCACCTGCAAAACCACATTGCGGCGTTCTATTGCGCTCTTTGGATTGCGATAGGGATTGTAAACAGAGGGTCCTTTGACCATACCGATCAACAACGCTTGTTGGGAGCGGTCTAGCTCCGACAGGGGTGCACCAAAGAGTTCCAAGGCCGCCAAACCAAAACCATGAATGGCCCGCGCACCGTCCTGAGCCAAGAAAACCTCATTC
>CAWUUZ010000334.1:0-10994 GCA_963925745.1 uncultured Pseudomonadales bacterium | reverse complement strand
AGAAAAACGTTAAGCAAACTTTTAGCAATGGCAGTGAGACCAACCTTGATGCGGTCGTTGGTTGTGACGGCCAATAGGACCCATTGGTACTCATTGACAGCATGGGTAACGGTTTGGGTTGGTTTCATGGTGCTATAGGTAAACAGGCCGTGGTCATCTCTAAACTGGCCCTCTGGACTCAGAGAAATAGACTGCCAGGCGTCGGGCATTTCGGTGGAAAAGCGTGCGCCATCCTTAGAGAAAAAGCCAAATTCCTTGTTGGTTTGTGGATTCATCAGCCAGTAGCCATCGCTATTGAGCAGATAAAGGTGGTTGCCGACACGACCGGCAATTGAGCGGTAGTCGTTGATGATATTTTGGGCGTCGAGCCCAATTTCCAAATAGCCCTTACGCTGTCCATTGTCATCAAACAGTGGCGTCACAAAATTGACCGTGGGTTGCTTGGGTAGCAGGATGCCGTTGATATCGGAACGCAGCGTCATAGGGGAGGTGTAGATTTCACCGATACCCAGTTGCATTAATGTTTCAATGTCAGCAATGGTGTTGGTCGGGTTTGCTGTGACGCTGATGGCGTCTTTATCGCGGTTCATTTGAATCAGGGGCAACCCCTGTTCATTGAGGATGCTGACATAGCGGTATTGGTGTTTGGATGCCAAGAAGTCTAGCAGCGCCCGTGTTGTGGCAACGGAGTTAAGGCGGTTGGAATTGCTGTCAGATTTGATGTTGTTGAGTTCTGACAGAAAAATAAGGTCGTCGCCGGTGCCAATAAAATGGTTGTTCAATGTGGTTTTGGCAAGGGTAATGATGGTGGCATCGGTATGCTTAATAGAGGTGATATTTTCGGACTGTTCCATGCCAAAAAATATGCCAAATACAATCAAGAGGGCAGCCATAGATGGCGCAGCAAATAAGAGAAACTGGTTTAAAAAATGTGAACCCTTTGTCATTGGAGATCCCTCTGTTTGTCACGCAATCCATTTGGTGTATAGGTGTCAGTTGGTGAAAATGCCCATTCCATGGCGAGGTAAAAACACGGCTACTGTCTAAATGAAAGGTGTGTGCATGCAATTTCAGGGAATATTGTGCACGAACCGGGAAGGTGGTAGCTGATCTCGAACAAGTTTGTTAACTTTTTTGTACGACACAGGTGACTGGGGTCGCTGCCCCAAACACCCGATTAGGGTGGCAAAAATCACCCCAGCTTTTTCTTCAAAATGTCGTTTACCTGGCCAGGGCTTGCCTGTCCACGCGACAATTTCATTGCCTGTCCAACAAAAAACCCAAACAATTTGTCCTTGCCGCCACGGTACTCAGCAAGTTGTTCTGGATTGGCTGCAATGACGTCGTCGATGATTTTCTCGATGGCGCTGGTATCGGTTACCTGCTTCAAGCCACGGGCTGCAATAATTGCGTCGGGCGTGCCTTCGCCTTCCCACATCGCTTCAAAAACGGTTTTGGCCATACGACCTGAAATGGTGTTGTCCTTAATACGCAGTATGAGCGTACCCAGGTCTTCAGCACTGATCGGGCTCTGTGTCGCGTCCAGGTTGTTTTTGTTGATCAATGCAGACAGATCGCCCATTACCCAGTTGGTGGATAGCTTGGCATCTTCGCTGGTTTTGACCACCTGCTCGAAATAATGCGCCATCGTTTTGCTGGCTGACAATACCTGAGAATCATAATCGCTCAATCCAAATTCAGACATGAATCGTGCGGCTTTCGCGTCAGGCAGTTCCGGCATGGTTGCCGCAACCTGTTCGATAAACACGTGGTCAATGATAACCGGCAACAAATCCGGCTCAGGGAAATAGCGGTAATCGTTTGCGACTTCCTTGGACCTCATGCTGCGGGTTTCATCTTTCTCCGCATCATAAAGTCGTGTCTCTTGCACGATCTCGCCACCATCTTCGCGAATTTCAATATGGCGCTGGATTTCGTAATTGATCGCTTTTTCAACAAAACGAAACGAGTTGACGTTTTTCACTTCACAACGCGTACCCAGCTTGGTATCGCCTTTTGGACGAATAGAGACGTTAGCATCACAGCGCATCGAGCCTTCTGCCATGTTACCGTCTGAAATTTCCAAGTAGGTGATGATGCTGTGTATCTTCTTGAGATAGGCAACCGCTTCTTTGGCGTTACAGAGCTCTGGCTCAGAAACGATTTCAAGCAGCGGTGTTCCAGCGCGGTTCAGGTCAACACCCGTCATGCCTTCGAATTCTTCATGCAGGGACTTACCCGCATCTTCTTCCAAATGCGCCCGGGTCACGTTGACACGTTTTATGGAGCCGTCGTCGAGTACGATATCAACATGGCCCATACCCACGATCGGATGGTCCATCTGCGTAATCTGATAGCCCTTGGGCAGATCGGGGTAAAAATAGTTTTTACGGTCAAATACCGATTTTTTACCGATCTCTGCATCAATCGCCAAACCAAAGGCCACTGCCTTGTTGAGCGTGTCTTGGTTAAGCACGGGCAATACGCCGGGCATACCCAGGTCAATTGCACAGGCTTGTGTGTTGGGGGCTGCACCAAAGGTCGTTGCAGCGCCTGAAAAAATTTTTGTCTTGGTGGCCAACTGAACATGGACCTCAAGACCAATGACTACTTCCCATTCCATCTTGGTGAGCTCCTATACAGCTGACTTTGTGTGCCAGTCAGTTGATTGCTGATACTGGTGACCGATGTTGAGTAGCAATGACTCGTCAAAGTAATTGCCAATGACTTGCAAGCCCACAGGCATACCGTCGACAAATCCGCAGGGAACACTCATGCCGGGCAAGCCAGCCAGGTTTGCGGAAATGGTATAGATGTCTTCAAGGTATACGGAGATCGGGTCTTTAGCCTTCTCACCAACCACCCAAGCAGGCGCTGGTGTTGTTGGACCCATGATGACATCGACTTCTTCCAGTGCAGCGACAAAGTCATTTTTAATCAGTCGTCGTAATTGCTGGGCCTTGCGATAGTAAGCGTCATAGTAACCTGCGCTGAGTGCGTAGGTGCCAATCATGATCCGGCGCTTGACCTCTTCGCCAAAGCCCTCACCGCGTGAACGGCTATAGAGATCGAACAGATCAACGGGGTTTTCACAGCGGTAGCCATAACGTACACCGTCATAACGGCTCAGGTTCGTTGAGGCTTCTGCAGGTGCGATGATGTAGTAGGCAGGGATGGCCAATTCGGTGCGGGGAAGGCTAATTTCCTTAACCACGGCACCCAGTGCCTCAAACTGCTTGACGGCTGCATGGATACAGTCGGCAATGTCAGCATTCAAACCGGCACCAAAATATTCCTTTGGCAATCCGATACGCAAACCTTTTAAAGGCTCATTAAGCCGTGCTGTGTAGTCTGGAACATCACGGTTAACCGAGGTCGAATCTTTGGGATCAAAACCAGCCATCACATTCAGCATCATCGCAGCATCTTGCGCGGTCTGTGTCATCGGACCACCCTGATCGAGCGATGAGCCATAGGCAATCATGCCCCAGCGCGATACGCGGCCATAGGTAGGCTTGATTCCCGTGATGCCACAGAATGACGCAGGCTGGCGAATAGAGCCACCGGTATCAGTACCTGTTGCGGCGGGTGCGAGACGGGCAGCAACAGCCACCGCGCTACCACCAGAGGAGCCGCCAGGAACGCGACTCAAATCCCAAGGATTGTGAGACGGGCCATAGAAGCTGGATTCAGTTGAGGAACCCATTGCAAATTCATCAAGGTTTGTTTTGCCAAGAGATACCATGCCTGCGTCAGCAAGGTTCTTGGTAACGGTGGCATCATAGGGGGCGACGAAATTGTCTAGAATTCGAGAGCCACAGGTGGTCTTGATGCCAGCGGTACAAAAGATGTCCTTGTGCGCCATCGGAATACCCGTGAGCGCAGTCGCCTGACCAGCAGCCCGTTTGGCGTCAGCAGCCTGAGCTTGCTTGAGTGCTTCAGGTCCAGTCACTGTGATAAAAGCATTGTATTTGCTGTCTTCAGCCTTGATACGGTCTAGGTAGGCTGTTGTCAGCTCAACACTAGAAAACTCGCCGGAATCTAATCCTGATGCCAGTTCTGCCAGAGTTTTGTTGATCATGTTTGGATCCTTAAATTCTGTATCATTCGATAACTTTTGGTACCAGGTACAAGCCAGCTTCGGCGAGTGGTGCCAACGTTTGAAATAGTTCGCGCTGATTGGGTTCAGTGACTTCATCGATGCGCAGACGTTGAACAGCGTCAAGCGGGTTTGCCAAAGGCTCTACGCCAGTGGTGTCCACAGCTTGCATCTGGTCGACCAAATTCAGAATATTGTTGAGGCCTGTTGCGTAAGAATCGATGTCAGATGCATCAATTTTTAGTCTCGCTAATTGAGCGATGCCTTCCACTTCTGAGCGTTCTAAGCTCATGGTGTTACTCTCCCATAGGATGTGGTGTGTAAAACGGTAATTTTAGGGATACTTCCCGTTCAAATCGAGCACATTGTTTAAATAAATGCGCAGTTTGAAATCAAATGCTTGGTTTCGGTCAGGAAATCAGTCAGAACGTGATAAGGTAGCATATTTCTGGCTTGCTCAAAATCCCTACCGTTGATACATTGAACGATTCATACGAAGAATCGTAAAATGAACCAAAAGTTTCTCCGATTTCGGATGTTTTTGGTACTTTTAACGGCTATAAGTGTGATGTAAGAATAATTTTTATGGGTGTATAGGCAGGTTTCTATCCACCAAGATTGCTATGAATGGTTAGACAGGTCTCTGACATTAAAAGAGTAGCTGTTGTAGATCCATTTACTTCTATTTTTGGCTGTTTCAACTAATTGGTAATGCATGAATGTTTAAGAAATTAAGAGGTTTATTTTCCTCAGATCTATCGATCGATTTAGGTACAGCAAACACGCTGATTTATGTTCGAGATAAAGACATCGTTCTCAATGAGCCGTCAGTCGTCGCTGTGCGTACACAGGGCAATCAAAAGACCATTGCAGCTGTTGGCCACGAAGCCAAGCGCATGTTGGGTCGAACGCCAGGTTCTATCACCGCTATTCGTCCCTTGAAAGATGGCGTTATTGCCGATTTTCAAGTGACCGAAAAAATGCTTCAGCATTTTATCGCCAAGGTGCATGAAAATAACTTTTTCCCACCAAGCCCGCGTGTCCTTATTTGTGTGCCTTGCAAATCGACACAGGTAGAGCGCAAAGCCATCAAAGAATCAGCCTATGGTGCGGGTGCCCGTGAGGTGTACCTGATTGAAGAGCCAATGGCAGCAGCAATCGGCGCAGGATTACCGGTAGCGGAAGCACGGGGTTCTATGGTTGTAGACATCGGTGGTGGTACAACCGAGATTGCCATCATATCGCTTAACGGTATTGTCTATGCAGAATCAGTGCGTGTGGGTGGAGACCGTTTTGATGAAGCGATCGTGTCCTATATCCGACGTAACTATGGCAGCCTGATTGGTGATGCCACGGCAGAGCGCATCAAAATAGAAATTGGCTGTGCCTATCCAGGTCAGGAAGTTCGAGAAATTGATGTTCGGGGCCGAAATCTGGCTGAGGGTATTCCGCGCGCCTTTACGCTGAATAGCCATGAAGTGCTTGAAGCATTGCAAGAGTCCTTGTCAGCCATTGTACAGGCCGTCAAAAGTGCCTTGGAACAGACACCACCAGAATTGGCAGCCGATATTGCTGAAACCGGTATGGTGTTGACTGGTGGTGGTGCACTGCTGAAGGACATTGATAAATTATTGAGCGAAGAAACCGGTTTGATTGTTCGCATTGCCGATGATCCGTTGACCTGTGTTGCCCGTGGCGGTGGTCGCGGTTTAGAAATGATGGACGACAAGGTTTTTGATTTTATCGCCGATTGATTTTGGGTTGGCAGTGGGGATGAAACCCATTGCCACCTTTAACGAGGTAGTTCTGGTGTTATGAACTCCATTTTTTCCCAAGCACCCGGATATGGTTATCGCCTGGCGCTTGCGGCATTGCTATCGGTTGCGCTCATGGCAGCCGATATTCGTTTCCCGCAACTCAGTGTGGTGCGTCAGTACCTAACCTATGCAACGACGCCAGTCATCTGGAGCGTCAACCTACCTGGGTTGATCATCGATAGTGTCAGCGGTTTGTTGACGCCCAGAGTAAACCTCCAACGCGAAAATGACAGCCTGAATGCCCAGTTGCTGGTATTGCAGCGTAAGACCCAACAGCTCAATGTTCTGGAAGCAGAAAACAGACGCCTTCGCGAACTGGTGAATGCCTCTGCACGGGTTGATGAAGAATTGTTGGCGGTAGAATTGATCGGGCTAGACAGTGATGCCTTTAGCCACCAAATCATCATCAACAAGGGCGAAGTTGACGGTGTCAAAGTGGGTCTGCCCCTGTTGGATGCCACCGGACTGATGGGTCAAATTATCCATGTTGACTCTGTGACCAGCCGCGCCATTTTGGTGGTCGACGCCAACCATGCTGTTCCCGTTCAGGTGAACAGAAATGGTGTGCGCGCAATCGCCGTGGGCAATGGTTCCTTGGTCGAGATGGAATTGATGTTTGTACCAGACACCGCTGATATTCAGGTTGGCGATATGCTTGTGACCTCTGGGTTGGGTGGCAAATTTCCACAGGGTTATCCTGTCGCCGTGGTGAGTGCTATTGAACATGATCCTGGTGAACATTTCGCCAAGGTGGTCGTAACCCCATTGGCTGAACTGAATCGCAGCCGCCATCTGTTACTGGTTATTAACGCCACCAATGCATTGGGAGGCCAAAATGAGTAAACGGGCTTTCCGATTAAAAGACTATGTTCCTGTGGCACTGTCGCTCTTTGTCGCCTGCGCCCTCACCATCGTTCCCCTGCCCATGAAATTGGTGGAGTTTCGTCCTGAATGGGTCTGTATGGTGGTGTTTTATTGGGCTGCTTTTCACCCAGAACGCTTTGGCATCACCGCTGCATGGTTAAGCGGGCTGCTGTTGGATATTTTGGATGGCAGTTTGTTGGGCATGCAGGCGCTGTCTGTGTCTGCCATTGGTTACGTGGCACTCAGATTACACAGCCGTCTAGCGATGTACCCCTTTAGTTATCAGTCTGTCATCGTGTTTTTGGTGGTGGGTATCCACCTGACAGCGGGGCATTGGATACAGGGACTCTTTGGCGTCGTCAGCGGTGGCTATGGCTACTTGATACCCGCGCTGTCGAGTGGATTGGTCTGGACCTTTGTTGCTCTGATGCTCATTGCGTTACAACGTGGATTTCGTTGGTAGCGACTGCGGGTTTATTCGCAGTGCACTGCCATTCCGTATTTTTGTCACCAACAACATAGGGCATTATTGTTAGCATGCAAAGGACCTTGATACTGGCATCCGCGTCACCCAGACGCGCTGAAATTCTCACGCAAATTGGTGTGCCCTTTACCACCTGTGCTGCAGATGTTGACGAAACGCCTCTGGCTCAGGAGTCGGTAGAGGACTTGGTGATTCGCCTGAGCTGTGCCAAGGCTGCTGCTGTGCAAGACCGATTTCAGGACCACTGTATCTTGGCGTCAGATACAGTTGTCGTTTCGGACGAGGGAGAACTCTTTGGTAAGCCGATAGATGGCCCAGATGCTGTGCGGATGCTCATGCAACTGTCCGGTCGTCAACACCGCGTTGTGACAGGGCTTGTAGTGCAACAGGGTGGGCGCATCCTAACTGGCATGAGTGTGACCCGTGTGAACATGGTGTCTTTTTCTGAAGCAGACGCTTTGGCCTATTGGAATACAGACGAACCCAAGGGCAAGGCGGGCGGCTATGCGATTCAAGGCTTTGGTGCAGCGCTTATTGCTGGCATTGAAGGTAGCTATACTGGGGTAGTGGGCTTACCGGTCGATGTGGTGGTTCCCCTGCTCAAACAGTTTCACATGGAAATTTGGCAAACTCAGCCAGCCGAGGTCAGATTATGAATTCCGAAATTTTAGTGAATATGACGCCGATGGAAACTCGGGTTGCGATCATTGAAAACGGCATGGTTCAGGAAATCTATATTGAACGGGCTGAAGGGCGTGGCATTGTCGGGAACATCTACCACGGCAAGGTTGTTCGGGTGCTACCGGGTATGCAAGCGGCCTTTGTTGATATTGGTCTTGAGCGCGCGGCCTTTATCCATGCATCGGACATCGGTGCCAGTCGTTTGGTGTTGTCCGACACCACCCAGGATGCCAATGCTGATAAGGTAGAGCAGTCGATATCCCAATTGGTTCGTGAAGGTCAGATGCTGACCGTCCAGGCGATAAAAGACCCCATTGGTTCTAAGGGTGCACGACTCACTACCCACCTGTCAGTTCCCTCCAGGTATTTGGTGTTTATGCCAGCCTCCGACCATGTGGGGGTCTCACAGCGTATCGAATCGGATGCTGAACGTGACCGTCTCAAGGGGTTGGTGGAGCAGGGAAAAAAAGCGGTCGGCATTGAAGTCGGTGGTTTTATTGTTAGAACTGCAGCCGATTCAGTGGGCGCTGCTGAAATTGAAAAGGATATGGATTATCTCAGGCGTCTGTGGCGTGTGATTGATGAGCGGATGCGAAAGGCCAAAGGCATTCAAAATATCTATGAAGACTTGCCGCTGCACTTTCGGGTCACCCGCGATTTGATCCGCCCTGAAGTCGAAAAAATTCGCATTGATTCGAAAGAAATATACCAAGGCACCCTAGATTTTGTTCAAAAATACACCCCTGAGGTCGAAAGTGTCCTAGAGTACTATCCTGGTGAACGCCCCATTTTTGAATTGTTTAATGTTGAAGACGAAATACAAAAGGCCCTGTCGCGTAAAGTTGATTTGAAGTCAGGTGGCTATCTGATCGTTGATCAAACCGAAGCCATGACAACCCTCGATGTCAACACGGGTGGCTTTGTCGGACAGCGCAATCTCGAAGAAACCATTTTCAAGACCAACCTAGAAGCGGTAACCGCCATCGTGAGGCAGCTTCGCCTCAGAAATTTGGGTGGCATCATCATTATCGACTTTATTGATATGGCAGACCTAGAACATCAGCGTCAGGTACATCGGATGCTCGAAAAGTTGCTGGAACGGGATCATGCAAAATCCAAATTGACCAGTGTGTCAGATTTGGGTTTGGTGGAAATGACACGAAAACGTACCCGGGAAAGTTTGGAACAGATGTTGACTGAGGCTTGCCCCTGTTGCCAAGCGCGGGGACGACTAAAAACGCCACAAACTGTCTGCTATGAAATTTTTAGAGAAATTTTGAGAGAAGAGCGTGCCTATAGTTCGAACAGTTATTTGGTTCTGGCATCGCAGTCTGTCATAGACCGATTGTTGGATGAAGAATCCAAATCGGTTGCCGACTTGGAAGCGTTTATCGGTAAGCCGGTGCAATTTCGGGTCGAACCCATTTATAGCCAAGAGCAATATGATGTAATCTTGCAGTAGCGCGTCGGCACAGTCATCTGTCCCACCCGCTCGATGTCATTTAAATACGCGCTAATGTGCAGTCGGCTTCGGCTTCGCAGCTTGCGCTACAGCCAGTCACAAAGGGCCTTGCGGTGAGCATTGGGAAACGACTGAAAATTGGATTGATAAACAGTGCCTTTCGCGTCGTCGCGGTGCTGATTATTGTCATGTCGCTCTATATTGCCATCGGTCGCCAACTCGTTAGTAAGGTGGATGACTACACTGCAACCATTCAGAACCTGCTTTCCAAAGAACTCCAGATCGATCTTGAAATCGGCAGCCTCGAGGGTGCTTGGGAAGGCTTTGGACCAAAGCTGTACATTCAGGGTTTAAAGCTGGGTCAAGAGTTCGAAGTGGGCTCTGTTGAAATCACACCCGCATTGCTGTCCTCCTTTATCCAAGGCCGATTTGTCGCCGCCAATATTCTGTTCTCCGATATTCGTGTCATGGTCACCAAAACGGACCCTGATGGTGGCTGGAGTCTTGCAGACCTCATCGTAAAGTCGGGTGGCAATGAAGCCGAAGAGACCGCAGGCGTTTCTGTCAAACAGGTTTTTGACCAACTGCAGCCGTTATTGGTGCAAGACAAGCTCGAATTGATGAACTTATCCATTATTCTGGCACTTGAAAACACGACCCCCCTGATCATGCAGATTGAAAATGCGGCATTAGACAGCGTCTACGATACAAAGAAGCTGTCTCTCTCAGGTTGGGTGTTTTCTGGTCACCAAACCGCCAATATTGAAATGGTGGCTGAGCTAGACCAATGGAGTGATGCGCCCGGGGGTCGGGTATATCTTTCTCAGCAGTATTTTGACTGGAGTGACTGGGTTCAATTCTTACCAGAATCACTCGGTTTGTCTCGTCTGAGCACAGATATGGAACTGTGGCTTACCTTGGATGGCGGCAAGGTCACCAATATACGTAGCCGACTGGATGTGCCTGAATTTGAAATATCAAAAGACCAACGGAAGCTATCGCTGCAAGATATTCACACCGAAGTCACCATTGAACTAGACGATCAGGAAACCGTTGCCTGGCTCAATGACGTTCAATTTCAATACAGGGGCATGCAGTGGAAAAACAGCATGCATCAGGTTTACTGGGGTGAAAACGGCTTTGAAATGTTATCAAACCGTTTGGATGTTGGACTCCTATCTGCCCTGGGTAAGGTCTTTACCGACAATCCCGCCTTGGCAGGTTTGTCGCCTACCGGACGTTTACTCAACTCCCGTGTTGTCTGGCAGCCTGAGGCTGAGCCGCTGGATCGGTTGACGATACAAGGGCGCTTTGAGGGTGCTGAAATTGCACCTTGGCGCGGCATACCGGGGTTAAAAGGCTTGGGCGGCTATATTGATATGACGCCGGGCAGGGGGTACGTACAGATTTTGCCTTCTGAGGCATGGCTTGAATTACCCAAGGTCTTTGGCGCCCCCGTCTATCTGTCCAAAACGCATGGCGGCCTGTCTTGGACCTGGTCTCAAGAGGACGGTTTGTTTCTGGCGAGCGATCAACTGGAAACCGAGATTGCAGGAATTGAAAATCTGAGTTTTGACTTTAGTGTCT
>CAWUUZ010000333.1:0-15251 GCA_963925745.1 uncultured Pseudomonadales bacterium | reverse complement strand
TACCCGTTATGGCCATGCTGTTCCCTGCCAGAAAATTGAAATTATTGAAGCAGCGCACCCCGTGCCGGATCAGGCTGGACAGCTGGCAGCGCAACGTATGTTTAAAATGGTCGAGAATTTAACGCCAGACGATTTGGTTATCTGTCTGATATCAGGTGGGGCGTCGTCACTCCTGAGTCTTCCTGCACCAGGCATTAGCCTGAGCGACAAGCAAAGGGTACACGGTGCCCTATTGAAGAGTGGCGCGACCATTGCAGAAATGAATGTGGTTAGAAAACACCTCTCTGCGATAAAGGGCGGGCAGTTGGCTGCGGCAGTGGCTCCAGCCCGATTGGTTAATTTGCTGATTTCTGATGTGCCAGGGGATGATCCCAGTGTGATTGGGTCAGGGCCTACCGTTGCAGACCCCAGTACCTTTGCCGATGCACGCGATATTATCAGACGCTATGGTATTGAAGTGCCAGATTCGGTGTTGGCCCATCTGCATGATGAACTCAATGAAACACCCAAGGAAAACAACCCCTGTTTTGACCGGGTAGAAACACAGATTATCGCTGCACCTCAGACCTCTTTGATGGCCGCTGCGGATGCCGCGAAGGCGCATGGCTACCAGACCCTTATTCTTGGCGATAGTTTAGAAGGAGAGGCCAGAGACGTCGCCTTGGTTCATGCGGGTATTGTGAAACAGGTGCTACGCCACGGGCAGCCAATTTCAAGGCCCTGTGTATTGCTATCGGGTGGCGAGACCACAGTAACAGTGCGTGGACAGGGTAGGGGTGGTCGTAATGCCGAATTTGGTATGGCTTTCGCCAAGGCCGTTAATGGCATGGCGGGTGTCTTTGGGATATTTTGTGACACCGATGGTATAGATGGTACTGAAGACAATGCGGGTGTATTGGTGACGCCAGAAACCGTGCGAGAGGCACTGCGGTTGGGTATGAAGGTGGACGATTTTCTTCTCGATAATGATGGCTATGGTTTTTTTAATGCACTGGATGGGTTGGTATCAACGGGACCCACCTTTACGAATGTGAACGACTTTCGAGCCATTGTTATTCTGGCACCCGAACACAGCCAATAAACGCCTAGTTGAATAAACGCCTAGTTGAATAAACGTCCGTTTGTGGTGCTGATGATCGGTGTTTCGTATTCTAGTGGAGGGATAAGCGGCGCGTATCTGGTGGGGAATTATCAATAGATCGTGGGCACGTTAAACCCCATTGGGTTTCGACCCTTTAGCACTTTAGTCTGTGTGATCGGCTGGCTAACCAAGTGGCCGGAGCCTATTTGCTTCCCAACAGTTCCTCTTCCGTATTTTGCGCTGAGCGCACCCTTCTATTAAGTTGGATGGGGGCGTATTTCGCAAGTATGGCATCACAGAGTTTTATGTGTTCGCTGCTTTTTAAGTGTCGGCTGCACCGAGGTTCATGCCGGTCATCTACTATGTGGTTCCAGAGCAACGTTGTTTCAAAAAAGGCTTCAATAAAGTCATGTCCGTAATGACGACAGCCATCAATGACAACGTCAAGGTAGGATTGGGCAATGGGCAGTTGTGGCGTGGGTTGCGCCCTACTGGTGCCGACGTAGGTCCAAATTTGGGCTTCATTGCTGAATTTCAACCGTGGATTAAATCGCTCAGCTGCCAATAGAATACGTGTATAGCCGATTTCCCGTTCATCAAATCTTTGGAGGCTTTCAGGTGTGACGGGAAAAACAACCCCATTACAATAGCTGCCTGCCTGCTCGACAGCGCCCACTGCGGTAAACTGACAACTTGGCACGGGTACCGACCAAGAACGTGCGATATCGCTGACCGTCACTGCAACCGGCTTACCTGTTTCGCCAGTGCGCGCACGACTGTCATTGCTGATTAGGCTGCCATAACCAAATATATAATTATCACCGAAACCTATCTCGTCGCTATGCATAAGCAAAGGCCTTTCCGTTTTTTAAACACCGAGCTGAGCTGATCACAGGTTGCTGTTTGTAATTTTGATTTTTATTGTTGGCACCATAATAGGCATGTGTTTATTAAAAAACGTGACCTATGTCACACAATAAATTCTATATTCATTGGGCTGGCACCTGCTTAGCTGTCTTGAGTGGGTCAAGTTTCAACATGTCTTGCAGCGACCTTGGGGTCTACCGTGATCAGTTTGTATTCTAGAGGCAACGTCACAATGGCCACCAAGCCATGGCCGATGGGACTTTCAAAACCGATGGTTCCGCCAAAGGCTACTGTAATTTCTTTGGCGATATGCAAGCCAATGCCAAAGCCGGCGGCACCTGAATTCTCAGACGTATCGCGATAGTATTTTTCGGTTAAGTGCGGCAGATGCGCATCATCTACGCCGATGCCGTTGTCTCTCACAATCAGGGTTAAATCACGCTTAGAAAAGTGGACCTCGACAGAAATGGTGCAATCGATGGCTGAAAATTTCACGGCATTATCAATTAAAATGGCTAGCAGCTGTTCAATTTTCTCTAGGTCGGTTACACAGAGGTGCCCAGCGTCAGTGGTACTAAAATGGAATCGGTGTCCGGGGTTCAATAACTGAAATTCTTCCACCTGCATTTTCGCCACGGTACTGACATTGCCGATGGATTTATTAAGCACAATGGAAACGCCATGCAGAAGGGATGCGTTGGCTTCGCAGGTGTTAACTACTTTTATCGCTTTTTGAAGATGAGCCTGCATGGCCTCCAATGAAACGCTTTTTTGCGTTTCATTTAGTTGCCTGTTTTTGTTGACGCGTGCAAGGTGACCAGCCATGGCATTGAGGGGGATAGACAGGGAATGGGCTGTGTCTATTACAAAAGTGCCCATCAAGGTTTCTAGATCATGGGTCTGCGCTCTAGCCACCTGCAGTTCATTCTTGACCAGTAGATGTCCCTTATCAGTCTCATCTTGCTTGGTTACATCCTGGGCCATAAATAAAAACTGTGGAGGCTCATTTGGCATTCTAACCAGGGTGACGGATACATCCAGAACAGCCCTATTCCCTGCTCCAAAGACAACCCTGACCCGGTTCTTACTCGAGAGCGGTGCGGTAGGGTCTTTCTCAGCAGCATCTGTAAGTTCCAAAAAGTTTCGGTGATAGTCGGGGAACCATTGGGTCATATCAAAACCCAACAGATCGCTCGCGGGCCTACCAACCACGTCCGTCAAAGCCTTATTCGCATAGAGAATGCGCCAATCGATACCTGTGAGGCAGATATAGTCCTTTACGTGCTCATAAATATAGAAACTTGTTCTTTGTAACGCCTTGGATCGCAGGTCTAACTGCGTTTGCTCTTTCACGGTCGTAAAGGCGGCATGAATTGCGACCAAAACTGCGCCAATTTCTGGTATGAGGTGGAAATCAAACTGGTCAAAAAACCCAAAGAGGACCGGCACATACATTACCAAGGCCAACGTGGCTACTATTGATGCTGAGGTGAAACTACCGCGACGTTGAAAATCACGCACCCCAGCGCCGAAAACCCCCACTAATAGGGCTACTCCCAATGCAGCTTGAATTGCCAAGAAATAGTACGCTTGTGACCCCAAAGCCAGGGGTATGGTGCCTAAAGCCATATAAAACAGGGCAATGTTGAGTCTGTAGAGATTTGGATGGGCTTTCTGATATTTTCCATGGTGGCTGAATGCCCTTATCAGTAAAGCAACCAATAGCCCCGGAACGATATCCAAGGCTATGCCGTTAAGTATCGGTGTGTTTGGCCACAGCAAGGCAAACCAATACCACTGCTGAATGCCCCTAAAAACAACAGCCAAGGCCAGAAATCCTGCATACCACAGCAGTTGCCGCCGCTGTGTATCGATGCTCAGGAGCAGCAAAGCAACCACTACTAACAGCATCGCACCGAATACCACCGCGTCGGTAATAAATTCTCGGTGCTGGACGCTATCGAACTGGGGTTGAGACATCAGGTAGGAGGTTGCATCGAGGGTCGTATTGGTCGCAATTCTGATATACAGGGTCTTGGTCTGCTGGCCTTGTATCGAAATATCAAAGGCAATGCCTGGGGTTGTTTCTAGGCGCTCACTAAAGGGGACTGTGGCGCCACTATGGCTTACAGAAGCGACCTCTGAGTTTCCTTCATATTGATACAACGACACCAACGCCATGTTGCTTTGGGAGAAATATAAGGACCGCTCAACGGCCACGTCCAGGGGATTGGTGATATCAAGCCGGAACCAGTAGGCGGCGGTTGTAAAGCCGATACGCTCTGAACCCTCTCCCAATAAAGAAAATGCCTGAGAGGCGGTGCCAGCAACAATGCTGTCAAGGGTCGTTTTTTTAGCGGGGTCTTTTAAGACGTAAAGGTATTTGCCGAGGTCGACGCTTTCGACAGTGGCATCCAGTATGATCCCAACACGTGGCTTGCCCGTATCTGCCAAGGCGCTTGGTGCTAAAGGCAGCCCCATGAGCAGCAACAAAAAGAGCGTCTTGAACAATTTTGACAGCGCAAGGGGTTGCACCACCCCTCTGCTGTAGCCATGCATGTGGCTGTCTATTTCTGCGGCGTCGTTTCTGATATCCATCCTTTTTAGCTTCCTTTTCTACCAAGGGAAACCGAATCCCAGGATCACTGATACAGTAACCTTGGTGCTGTTGGAGCCTGCTGTATCGATTGGATTAGATACGTTGACTCGCAACCCAGCTTAGCAGCTGATTATTTTATTGGGGCTGCCATACAGTGACTCGATCTTATCCAAAAATGTGATCTGTGTCACATAATTAAATCCTTATGAGATTTCTGTTTCGCGAATGTTGCACGACATTTTCCAGTGCAGTGGTTAACACCTATGGTGAAATGACCCGAATTAATTGAAGCATTGTTTGCGCACGGGCTATGCCATAAGGCATAAGCTGGCCGAGGGCTACACCAACAGGCTTGTGCCCAATAACAGGGTGGGAGGTAAAACGCATCAGTTCACGAAGGTGTTGAAGTGCACCTGAAATGACTAGGGGAAAGGTTTTAAATTGGCTGTAACGGCTACCCGCAAAACCCCAGATGAGGCGAAAGACCAGCAGTGTTGTCAGGGTATATCCCGCAATAACCTGTATGTCGTGCGACCAGGTAGACGCGAGAAATCCCGTTATGGCAGCGACGCCAACCACCAGTACCATTGAAGAATGAAAAATTCTGACAGGTAGGTCCCACACCAAAAGGGTCTTTGTGGGCCATCGGTGTCGATTTTTTTGTGCTGTGCGGAGGATTTCTGTTTCATTGTCATGGCCGCCTGGCTGGGTTTTTCGAGCCAAATGGGTTCTGTTGTAATCTGACATAGGGTGGCATTCCCTGCCGGTTCAGATTTACAGTGCTTCGACATCCAGACCCTGAATTTTGGCTAACAGTGTATGGAGGTGCGTCAGTTCAGTCGCCGTCAGCGCGGCCTTTAAGGACCGTTCAAATGACAGTGCTACGGGAACGATCTGTTGGTAAATAAGGGTGCCTTCTGTCGTGAGAGACAAAACGGATCGACGTTTGTCCTGCTCGGCAAGGTGTTTGCTCAGCAAGCCGACACTGGTTAGTCGGTTCACCGCACGGGATACCGCGACCTTATCCATGGCGGTTTTGTCTGCGACCTCGGCGGCACTCAGGTCGGGTGTTTCGCCCAATACCGCCAGTACCCGCCACTCCGCAATGCTTATTTGAAATTGGGTTTGATACCTGCCAGCCAGCGTTCTGCTGAGGCGGTTTGCCAGTACCGATATGCGGTAGGGCAAGAAGTTGTCGAGTTGCAGTACGGTAGTGCTGACAGTGTTTTTCATCATTTGAATTCGCTGGTGAAGACTTTTATTGCATTTAGTTTCATATGAAACTAATATTTTTGCAATCGCTTAACAATAATAATGTCTAAAGACACCAGATTGCGACAGTGACATCTGGGTAACCAATGACCAAATGAGTAACGACAATGGCAGATCTATTTGACAACCCCATGGGGTTAATCGGTTTTGAATTTGTTGAATTTGCAGCGGAAAAACCTGGCTTACTAGAAGGTGTTTTTGCCAGCATGGGCTTTGAAGAGGTTGCAAAGCACCGCTCAAAGCATGTGGTGTTGTGGCGTCAGGGTGATATTAATTTCATTATCAATTATGAGCCCAAGACACCCGCGGCCT
This sequence comes from uncultured Pseudomonadales bacterium, assembly GCA_963925745.1. Classification (GTDB taxonomy): domain Bacteria; phylum Pseudomonadota; class Gammaproteobacteria; order Pseudomonadales; family Natronospirillaceae; genus CAJXZL01. The sequence goes on along the minus strand of CAWUUZ010000333.1, from coordinate 9,120 downwards.
ACTTCTGTGAAGAGCATGGTCCCAGTGCCTGTGGCATGGCGTTTCGTGTCAAGGACGCCGCCCTGGCGTATTCCCGTGCGATTGAATTGGGTGCACAGCCGCTCAAGATGCCTACCGGTGTTATGGAATTGAATCTACCCGCCATTAAGGGCATTGGTGGCGCACCGCTGTACCTCATAGACCGCTATACCGATGGCAATAGTATTTATGACATAGACTTTATTTGGCATGAAGGGGTTGAACGCCATCCAGAGGGCTGTGGCTTTAATGTCATTGACCATCTGACCCACAATGTCTATCGCGGCAGAATGAAATACTGGGCAAACTTCTACGAAACCATTTTTAACTTTCGTGAAATTCGTTACTTCGATATTAAGGGTGAGTATTCAGGGTTGTTGTCTCGTGCACTTACCGCGCCCGATGGTTTGATCAAGATTCCTTTGAATGAGGAACCTGCAGGTGGTACGGGTCAAATTGAAGAATATTTGCTGGCCTACAAGGGTGAGGGGATTCAGCACATAGCCTTCTCATGCGACGACCTGTATGGCTGCTGGGACAAACTCAAAGCCAATGGCGTACCCTTTATGACGGCGCCACCAGATGCCTATTATGCAATGCTTGATGAACGCTTGCCGGCTCATGGTGAACCGGTAGCGGCGTTAAAAACCCGGGGGATCTTGCTGGATGGTTCAACATCGGATGGCGATCCGCGCTTGCTGTTGCAGATTTTTTCAAAAACCCAGATTGGCCCCATCTTCTTTGAATTTATTCAGCGTAAAAAGGACGATGGCTTTGGAGAAGGCAACTTTAAGGCATTATTTGAATCCATCGAGCGCGATCAGATTGCGCGTGGCACCATTGATGTGAAGGCTGCAAAAGCCTAAGAGGATCTGCTATGACGTCAACGCTTGCGCTACAGGGCATACACCACGTTGCCTACCGTTGCCATGACGCTAAGGAAACAGTGGCCTTTTACCAACAGCATCTCAATATGCGGTTTCAGCTGGCGATTGCCGAAGATCGGGTGCCCTCTACACAGGAGCCTGATCCCTATATGCATGTGTTTTTGGACGCGGGCAATCAGAACGTATTGGCGTTTTTTGAAGTGCCCAATTCGCCACCCATGGGGCGCGATAAAAACACCCCAGCCTGGGTGCAACACATCGCTTTTCGTATAGACAGTGTCGCGGTGTTATTGGAGACCAAGGCGCGTTTGGAAGCTGCTGGCATAGCGGTTATCGGGCCGACGGACCATACCATTTTTACATCAATCTACTTTTTTGATCCAAATGGACACCGACTCGAGCTGGCGGTGAACACGGCGAAACCGGGTATGTTTGCCGCCTTAAAGCGGGTGGCCCCCGAGATGCTAGAAGAATGGTCGCGCACCAAAAAGGCACCACAGCATGCTGCGTGGTTACATGACGGCAGTGATTTCAAGGCCGAGACCGACACAGACTGACATTCACTTTGAACGCAACAGTAGAGTCCACATCATGAAACTTGCTTCATTAAAACACGGACGTGACGGCCGGTTGGTCGTAGTCAGTAAAGACCTCAGCCGTATGGTGGTTGCCGAGCATATCGCACCGACACTGCAAAGCGCCCTAGACGATTGGGACACCACCGCACCCCAACTTGCAGCGCTGTATCAGCAGCTTCAAGACGGCACTGTCGCATCCTTGCCCTTTGCGCAGGATGCCTGCGCATCACCATTGCCGCGCGCCTATCAATGGGCCGATGGGTCTGCCTATGTCAACCATGTGGAGTTGGTGCGCCAAGCCCGTGGTGCTGAGGTGCCCGACTCTTTTTGGCATGACCCCCTGATGTACCAAGGTGGATCAGACAGTTTTATCGGCCCCAGAGAGGACATTCGGTTTGCAGACATCAGCGGTTATGGGGTCGATTTTGAAGCCGAGGTCGCGGTTATCACCGATGATGTGCCCATGGGCACCCTGCCAGCGGAGGCCGGTCGCCATATCAGGCTGATTGCACTGGTCAATGATGTGTCGCTGCGGGGTTTGATTCCGGGCGAATTGGCCAAGGGGTTTGGTTTCTTTCAATCAAAACCCTCGAGTGCCTTTAGCCCTGTCTGTGTGACACCAGACGAATTAAACGACCACTGGGCCGACTTCAAGGTTCATTTTCCCCTGATTTCGCACCTCAATAAAACCCTGTTTGGCCGACCCAATGCAGGGGTTGATATGACCTTTGATTTTGCACAGTTGGTTGCCCATGCCTGTAAAACCCGACCCCTGGGTGCAGGAACGGTTATTGGTTCAGGGACGGTTTCAAACAAACTCGAAGGTGGGCCAGGTAAGGCTGTTTCTGAAGGTGGTGCTGGCTATAGCTGTATCGCTGAGGTGCGCATGATTGAGACCATTCAGCAGGGTGCGCCAAAAACACCCTTTATGCAGTATGGCGATCACATTCGCATTGAAATGTTTGATGCTGCAGGTGACAGTATCTTTGGTGGGATTGATCAAACCCTGATACAGGCTTGATCTAAACAGGTCCTAAAGTCTGTTGTCCTGTCAGGTTTAGCGACGACAACAGACCCCTTCTTCCAAACCGGTTTAGGCAGTCTGTGCCATAAAGCGGCCATCAAGATAGGCAATAATGTCTGAGGACTCATACATCCATGTGGCATTGCCCTGTTCGTCTTCAATTTTGAGGCAGGGAACCTTGAGTTTTCCGCCACCCGCCAACAATTCTGTTTTTGCTGATTCGCTGCGCTTGGCATCACGGGTTTCAATGGTCAGAGATTGACGCTTCATGGCCATTCTGACCTTGACGCAAAAGGGGCATGACTTGAATTGGTACAGCGTGAGCTTGGCCGTCTCGGTGTTGATCTTTGCCTGTACGTTGGCGTCGCGTTTGATGCCCTTGGGGCTGGCCAGCATTTCAAACAACAATATCAGTGCGCCTACGAACATTCGAATAACAAACATAGTTTACATCCTATTGTGAAAACCCAGACACCCAGAGCGGCTAAGTCATTGGCTGCTGTATTACCGAAAACCGATAAACAGTCGCTGTCAAAAAATGAAATTCTGTGACGTCATTATCCAGCGCACAGGCAATAGCTGTGCTGCAACAGGGTCTATAAAGCCTGTGTTAAACGGAGAGACAAATGGGGTGTTAAAGACTGAAAGCTATCACCTACCGATGCTGGAAACTTCGCTGGGCGGGATTGTAGCACCTCACAGCTTCTGGCTGTTAGACCGATCCGTTTTCAGAGGTCATGCAGGGGTAAGCAATTGCTGCCACACAGGCGATTGCAGACCGCCGTTTCAGTCTGGTGATTGCAGCAAGTCGATAAAGTAGTCTCGCAGCAGGTTGGAGGTGGCGCTGGTTTTCGAAATCACCTGGTACTGTGTTTGATACTGAAAGTCTTTAGGTTTGATGGCTTTCATCAAGCCCTTGTCGAGCCAGGGTTGCGCCACATGGTCTGGCAGAAAACCGATGTATTCGCCTGTTAATATCAAAAAGGCGACACCCTCGCGGTCATTCGAGGTCGCCGTGGTATTGAGCTGTTGGTAATTTATCAGCGACTCTACCGGTTTGGCAGAGGCAGAGGCGACCGCATCATAGTTGAAAATGTCTTCTTCGCTCAGGGTACTTTGATCTCGCTCAAACAGGGTATGCTCGTGACCACAATAGAGATAGGACGTTTCGCTATAGAGCTGTATCGATTTGATGCCTTTTAAGTCTCTGATCTTGGGCACAACACCGACATGCAGACTGCCACCGATAATCGACTTTTCGATTTCGGCAGGTGGCATCATACGAATTTGCACCTGAACATCGGCGTTGCGTTGTTTGAGTTTTTTGATGGCCTTGGTGATATTCATGTGGGCCATGGTGACCATGTTATCTGTAATGCCGATGCTCAACTCACCGCGTAACTGGTTGTGCAGTGAATTTACCTGGGTGCGAAAGGTCTCAAGTGAATTCATCAGCTGCAATGTGGCTTCGTATACCGACTTTCCTTCCTCGGTCAGAGAAAACCCCGCCCGGCCTCTTTGGCACAGCCTGACGCCCATGCGTTTTTCAAGATCCGACATGCTGATGCTGATTGCAGATCGGCTGACGTTTAGGCTGACCTCGGCATTGGAGAATCCACCTGAATCGACCACAGCCCGAAACACGCGCAGCAGCCGCAGGTCAAAATCAGAAATTTTTGCCAGGTAATTTTTGGTTTGTAGCTGCCGGGTTGTTGGGGTCATTGAGACATCCTGTGACGAAAATGGGCAAGCAAGGCTGCTTTAGTTAAGCAAAGCTGTAACTAACAATCTAATACAACGCAATTTACCAAACTAACAGGGTTTTTGAAAGGTGCAGCGGCATCGGACTGCGCCTGCTTGGGGGACCTAGGATATGTTATGAGCGGTTCTGCTCCGCAAGTTGTCGTTGCACACAAAAAGAGGCAGTTTCCTGCCTCTTATCGGTTTGGGTTAGCGCTCTCAGAGGGCTGTCCCTGGTGCCAGGCTTTTTGATACTAGGCCATAAAGGGTGCCGCACGCACGATCAAATCTTCCAGTCCGGGTTCGTCTGGGTTTCGGGGTTTTCCGGGATGGATAATGGCCACCTGGCAGTTTTCAGCAGCCTCAACCAACTCCTTGTAGGTGCCCGCATCTGGGTCAGAAATATGGGCCCTTAGGTCGTCGTCATATCCAAACAGTCGGCCGTTCAAATCGGTACATTCGTTACAGCTGGTACAGCGAATGGTCTCGATCCAGGGGTCATCAGACGCAACCTCATTGCTGGTGCTGTCTTCTTCGACCACCGTTGGTGCCACCTTGGCGGTTGCTGTTGTTGGTGCCGCTTCGGGTTTCGGGTCTGAACGCACAACCTTGCCTTCAGTCGGTTGCAGCGCGGCCTCTTTTTTGACCTGTTGCAATGCCTCGGTGACATAGGCGTTATGGATACCGGCCAGTTCTTGCAACCGGTGCCACAGCGCCAGATTTTGCTCGGTTGCACTGATGATTTTGGCGTCGCATACCGCTCGAATTAACTGGTCGTTTTCGTCAACCAGTAGGATATAGGGTACCTTGCCTTTTCGTGCATCTGGGGCGGTTTCCAAAAACGTATGTACCGGCAGCATGTCGCTGTTCCACGCTGACTTGGCAATACGCACAAAGTGTTTCGAAAAGCCTGTGTCGCTGGCAGCAAAATCCACCAGGGTGTAGGCCAGCTGTTCAGACAGCTTTTTTTGGTCCGCATCTTCAAAATGTAGGTTGTGGAGCTGCCAATCCTGTTCAACAGCAGGGTTGCCAAGGAGCTGGAATTTGGTTGCCAGACCGGCACCGCCAGAGGGGTCAAAAACAAAGGTCGGGAAAACCCGTGACTCCGTGGCAGCAGCAGCTGACAGATAGTCGTAACCCGCATAAAGGCTCAACAGGGCAGGGTGGTCACTGCTGAGTCCCTGCATCACAGTGTCGCGTAGCTGATACAGTGAACTGGCGGCCGCTTGCATGACAAAGACATCATTAAGACCCATCGCCATCTGTGCCAGATGTTGGCCCTGGGTGCCAAAGTGCAGCAGGTCTCTTGGGCGCTCGCCTATCAAAGATTTTTTCACCACAACCACCTTGAATGGCAGACCGCCACGCAGGATGTCGGGCACCTCATTGACGGCATCATCAACCAGACACACCAGATAGGTGGGGAACAGGGCGAGGTCTTCTCTGCCAATGTGGTCTGCATCAAAGCTGTCATAGAAGGGGTCATGGCGTGACGCGTCATAACGGTTTTCAATTTCCAGCTCGGCGATACTGATGGCCTTGATGAGTTTTGCCACCTCAGGCATGCGAACATCAAAGGCCTGCAACGCTTGGTCACAGTGGTCAAAGGCAAAGGTGTAGACATCATTTGAAACAAACCGTTGCGATTCAAACACAGTGATGGCATCGCTAATACGCTGTTTTCTCTTGGGTGGTAGGGGTGCGCCAACCGGTGCCATTTTCAAAATACGGGACATCGCCTGAAAGTCGAAAACCGTGTTGTCTTTGCTGCCCAGGGCATTTTCCAGACGTTCTGCGCTGCGTGATTCGCTAGAATGGAGGTAGTCGACGCGGAGAATATCAGACAGTTTCTGCTTGAGTCGGTCTATGCGGGTGATCAGATGGCGTGATTTTTCAAGTTGGCTTTTTTGCCAAAGATAGGTAATCAGCTGCACGGAAAGCTGGGGTTGGTAGTCCAGGATCTCACCGTCGAAACGCATCTTTGCCTTTACTGTGGCGAGGTTTTTGGCCACAGCGGGGCGAATGGCTTCGGCAATGCCTGACAGCATGGCCTCACTGACCTCTTGCCACAGCGACGACAGGGTTCCTGTTGTTCCTGCGTCAAGTAATACCCTGATGCGGTGCTCAACCTCTAGCGTCTGTCGTACCATGGCGCCGTCGTCTATCGCGACTTTTTGCAGTGTCGCGTCGATGGCGTCAGAGAGCGACAGTATCCCGTCGGGTCCGCGGTCACTGAGAATAACAGGAAAGTCATGCCTTAGGGTTGTGAGGTCGTCATAGTCGGCAAAGAGTGCGGCATGCAGAGGTTCTCTGACGACATGGTTTTCCAGTAGTCCAGATCGGTCACCCAACCTGTGGAATCCCAGAAGATCGACTTCTCTGCTGTTTGACCGGTGAATAAGGGCCTCTGGTGCTGGTTCAGGTGTCGATAGGCCTTCGCTGGCAGTATCCAGTTTCATAGGGCAACTCCCGACCGGGCAATGGCGACCTTATCGAACTCAGCATTGAGAAAACGAGACACGCCCTCTGAGGTGTTTCTGATATCGGGCACCTGATTGTCTTCATAGCAGGGAATGTCGGCATTTTTATACAGGATGCCAACGGGTATCGGGTCATTTTGAGCGGCAATTTCCCGTGCTCTGTCTCGGTTAGACGGATCATGTTCTTCTTGGTTTTTATAGATGCGACCCAGTTCGGGTTTGATGGTGAGTCCATCTTCATGTTTTAGCAGCAGCATCTGGTCGGGATTCTGAACCCAGTTGTCATACCGCTTACCCAAAAATTCTGGGCAACGTTGTAGGATGCGGATAAAAGAAAAACCCTTGTGTAAGAAACCCTGCCGAATGATGTCGTGGGTGAGGTCGGGCATCCAGTCGGCTGCTTGGGCCACAAAGGAGGCATTGCCCACACCGAGTGTGACACTGATAGGATTCAGGGGGTCTAGGTGGGAACCCTTGGGTGTGGTGTTGCTGACCTGTCCCAGTGGCGAGGTCGGTGAGACCTGATTTTTGGTCAAGCCATAGATACCGTTGTCCAACACAATGGCCGTGATGTTCATGTTATAGCGCAGTGCATGAATCCAATGCGCGGTGCCGATGCTAAAACAATCGCCGTCACCCATGATGACAAATACATTCAAGTCGGGTCGGCTGATTTTCACACCCTCGGCAATGGGCAATGCGCGACCATGTAAGCCGTGAAATCCGTAGGTCTTCATATAGTGTGGGAAACGACTCGAACAGCCAATGCCGGAAACAAAGACCGTTTTTTCAGGTTTGAGTTGTTCCTCACGACAGAGACGCTGCACGGCAGCAAGCACACCATGGTCACCACAGCCAACACACCAACGGGGTACGGCTTTTTGATAGTCACCCAGTTGGTAGTTGTCGTTTTGTAAGTCCATCATGCAGGAAGAAATTGTGTCGCTCATGAGTGCACCTCCGTCGAAGCCAGTTTTTCCATAATGACCTTTTCAACGACACCGGGTTTCAAGGCCTGTCCATTCACTTCCGAGTAGCAATCAATATCGACCAGAAAACGGGCCCTTAATATGAGCGCGAGTTCCGTATACCGACGGTTGTCTTCGTCTATCAATTCTGAATCGAGACTGTCAGACCAGTTGTTCTCAACGGTCATGACCTGTTTAAAGCGTCCCAGTATCTCGCGTATCCCTGATGCCATTGGCTGTATGAATTTGAGGTGTAAGGCAGACACCTGGAATCCCTTTGCGCGCACACGATCGACGGCCTCTTCAACAGAGCCCTTGGTGCTGCCCCAGCAGATAACCAACAAATCGCCCTGGGCATCTTCAGGTTCAGCGCCATACACCGTGGGTGCCATGAGGGTTTTTTGCAGTGCGGCCAGTTTAAGGCTGCGGTGTTTGACACCGTCGACATTGGCGGCGCTGTTATAGGCAACACAACTCTTTCGGTCATGGGCAAGACCGGTCAGGGTATGGATGCCACCGAGTTGTCCTGGGATAAACCGTCTTGCGATACCCGTACGGGCATCCCAATCGTAGGCCATGGCGTCTGCAGGTATGGGGCTTTGATCGTATGGCGGTGCGTGCCAGTCTGCATTGTAAATGGGTCGTGGGAAGGGTGACTGGGCAGAGGCCAGGTTGGCGTCTGACAGTACGATCACCACCACATTAAAGGTCTCGGCGATTTTTCGCGCCGTGATCATAGAATAGAAACAGTCCTCGATATCTGATGTCGCCATAACCACCTTTGGGTTGTCGCCATGGCCGCCAAAACAGGCAAAGAGCAAATCTGACTGTTCCGTTTTGGTCGGTAGTCCGGTGCTGGGTCCACCACGCATCACATCGACCACCACCAAGGGAATTTCGGCCATCACTGCCAAACCCAGGGTCTCCTGTTTGAGTGCAAAACCGGGTCCAGAGGTAATGGTGACGGCGCATTTGCCGGCATAGGAGGCACCAATCGCAAAGGCACAGGCTGCAATTTCGTCCTCTGCCTGATGCACCATGCCGCCTACCTTGCTAAATACCTCGCTGAGGTAGTGGGATGCAGAGGTCGCTGGTGTAATCGGGTACATGGCGCAGACTTCCATACCCGAGGCCACCACGCCCATGCCAATGGCCACATTGCCGTTTATCACGATCTGTGGTGTTGTGATTTCTGACGGCGGAATTTGATAGCAGAGCTCTAGGTTGTATCCAGACCATTCATAACCCGTTTCTAACAGGCTGATGTTAGAGGCAATGACGGCGGCGGTTTTTTTCCGAAAGATGGTGGTCACCTGATCGCGTGCAAGCTGAAGGCTGAGCGAATAGATACGGCACAGCATGCCTAACACAAACATGTTCTTACCGCGGCGCGCGTCACCAATGAGTTTTAGACACTCCTCTTCC
>CAWUUZ010000332.1:0-8746 GCA_963925745.1 uncultured Pseudomonadales bacterium | reverse complement strand
GGGTGCCTATGTTGCGATGAAGTCCATTTACAGCAACCAACAGACCCAATTACTGCAAAAGACCAGTGAGGTTGTAGAACTCCAACGGGAGAAATACCGTGGCCTCTCTATCAAGCTGTCTCGGTATGTCAGCCCTCAGGTATGGCAGATTATTTTCTCGGGTAAGAAAGACGTCAAACTGGAAACCCAGCGTAAAAAGTTGGTGGTGTTCTTTTCTGACATCAAGGGTTTCACCTCACTTTCAGAGGAAATTGAACCTGAAGAATTGACTGCTTTACTGAATAACTACCTGACAGAGATGTCCAAAATTGTGCTGCAGCATGGCGGCACCATTGATAAGTTCATTGGTGACAGTGTGATGGTGTTTTTTGGTGATCCAGAAACCAAGGGTACCAAAAAGGACGCCATTGCCTGTGTGTCTATGGCCATTGAAATGCGCCGTCACATGATTGTGTTGCAGCAGCGTTGGCGCTCGCAGGGGATTAAAACACCGCTCGAAATTCGCATGGGTATCAACACGGGTTTCTGTACTGTGGGTAACTTTGGCGCTGAAAACCGAATGGACTACACCATCATTGGCAAAGAGGTGAACCTGGCCAGCCGTCTGGAAAGTGCCTCTGAGCCCAGTGAAATTCTGATCTCTTATGAAACCTACAGTCTGGTAAAGGAAATCATTTCCTGTCGTGAACGGGGCCAGATTCAGGTCAAGGGCTTTAGCAAACCCATTACCGTTTATCAGGTGGTCGACTTCCGTCGGGACTTGGGTGCCACCCAAACCTTTACCGAGCACCAGTTTGATGGATTCACGCTACAGGTCGATCTAGCCAAGGTGAAAAACTATGACAAGGAGCAGATTATCGCTGCTCTGGATAAAGCCCATAAAACCATCGATAAGAAGCACTTCTAAATCTGTTGTGGCACCGCCGATCGGTGGTGACTGACGCATTCCTACCCCAAATTCACTGGCAGACTGTGACTACTGTCGCACCAACCGTTTGTTCTCAAAGACGTTGTTCTCGGTAGACCGATACGGATTTATGTCTAAGCCCCCTCGCCTCACATAGCGCGCAGACACGGTTAGGGAACTCGGATCTATCAGCCTCTGTAGGTCGGTGAATATGCGCTCAACACATTGCTCATGAAACTCAGTGTGCTGTCGAAAAGAAACGATATAGCGTAACAGCCCAGCATGGTCTAAAGGTTTGCCCCTATAGTGAATAAACACCGAGCCCCAATCTGGTTGCCCAGTAACCGGGCAATTTGACTTTAATAGGTGGCTCACCAAATGCTCTTCAATCTGACCTTCAGAAGCCGCAGACAGCAGCGTGGGGTCAGTGTGATAGGTATCCATTTCAACATCCAAATCATCCAAGCAAAGCGCGTCAGTCTCGTCTATCTGGGCAAAATCGGGCACCTGCTGCAGCGTGCTCAACCTCACCCTGACCTCTCCGCCAGCGCAGGCAGATAAATCACGTTCAAGCAACTGGGTAACGGCATCCCAATCGGCAACCACCGTTTGATTCAGTGAATTCAGATAGAGTTTGAAGGACTTTGATTCAATGATATTGGTTGATGTTGCCGGGATACGTACCTCGGCAATGGCAATCTGTGGTTTGCCTTTGCTATTAAGCCAAGACAGCTCCCAGGCATTCCAAATATCGACACCAAAAAAGGGCAAATCGTTGGTCAGTCCAAGCTCTTCTCTTTTTTCAATGCGGAGGACTGGAAACAGCAGTTCCGGTGCATAGGTATCGATATAGGCTGAGCTTTTGCCTAGGGGTGCATGGTGTAAAGAATCTTGCATGATTATGACCTCAAGCCAATGCCACGATGGAGTAAATACAGCGCCCAGGTAAAGAGGACTGTGGTAAAGAACAGCAGCATGGCAAAGGCTGAGCCGATGCCGATGTCTGAGACACCCAAAATACCGTATCTAAAGGCATTCACCATATAGAGAATGGGATTAAGCAGGCTCACACCCTGCCAAAATTCTGGCAGCATGGTAACAGAGTAAAAAACGCCACCAAGATAGGTCAGGGGTGTCAGAATAAAGGCTGGCACCAGGGTGACATCGTCGAACTTGGTCGCAAAGATGCCGTTAATCAATCCAGCGAGCGAAAACACCACAGCTGTGAGTGTTATCACAGACACCACCACAAAGAGGTTGTGCACCTGAAGGGAGGTAAAATACAGCGAGAGTAGGGTTACAATCGCACCCACTATCAATCCACGGGCGACACCACCCAGCACATATCCCAACAAAATGGTGACATTGCTGACGGGTGCTACCATCATTTCTTCAACACTGCGCTGGAACTTGTTGCTATAAAACGATGAGGACACGTTGCCATAGGCATTGGTGATGACAGACATCATTATTAAGCCTGGCACAATGAATTGCATATAACCAAAGCCATCCATTGAGCCAATTCGGGCACCGATCAGGTTACCAAAAATGATAAAATACAGAACCATCGTGATGGCTGGCGGCAAGAGGGTTTGTTGCCAAATACGCATAAAACGGCGCACTTCTTTATAGGCGATGGTTTTCAAGGCGATCACATTGATAAGGCTCATAAGTCATTGTCTCCCTGAATCAAATCCACAAACACCTCTTCCAGACGGTTGTGTTTGGGTCTTATGCTCATCACCTTGCCACCGAGTGCGCCAAAGGCTTCGATGGCTGCATTCAAGGGATGGTCTTTCAAAATATCAAACTCGATTTGCACATCCCCTACCTGTCTAAAATTGAACTCCGAGGTTTCTGGCACCGTGATTGGATCCATTAAGTCAGCGACAAAGGTGGCTTTCTTGAGCTGGCGCAACAGCGCTCGTGCACTGGTATTGGCAACAATTTCGCCCTTGTTGATAATGGCGATATTGCGGCACAGCGCCTCTGCTTCTTCCAGGTAGTGGGTTGTCAGGATAATGGTGGTGCCCTTAGCATTGATCTCTTTTAAGAATTCCCACATGGTGCGGCGCAACTCGATATCTACGCCAGCAGTTGGCTCATCGAGTATCAACAATTTTGGCTCATGGATCAAAGCCCTGGCAATCATCAGACGCCGTTTCATACCACCTGACAGCATCCGCGCTTGGACATGGCGCTTTTCCCACAAATCCAGCTTTTTGAGATAGTGTTCGATACGTGTTTTGGCCAAAGTAGATGACATGCCGTAATAGCCGGCCTGCTGGCTAATGATGTCATAGACTTTCTCGAAGCCATTAAAATTGAATTCCTGGGGAACGACGCCCAAGGATGCCTTAACAGCCATTCGATCCGTTTTGAGGTCCTTGCCGAATACCGACACCGTACCTGAGGTCAGATTTACCAGCGACGACACAATACCCAGGGTGGTTGATTTTCCAGCACCGTTTGGGCCTAACAGCGCGAAGAAATCGCCAGCGGCAACCTGAAGGTCGACGTTGTTGAGCGCGACAAATCCATTGTCATAGGTTTTGTTCAGGGCGCTTATATTGAGAGCAAGGGTCATAACCACTTCCAACGGGATCTAAGAGTGTCCTACTATGGGTCTTGTTTCAAAAATATCAACCCAACTTTGGGTCTAAAGGGGGGCGTTGCGGTCTATTATTGCCAATAGTCTGCACCTGATGGCTTTTGGACAGAACCAAGAATGCAAATCAGACCAACGCGAATGTGGAGTGTGTCGTATGAAACAGGTATTGATCACAGGTGGAACGGGGTTTCTTGGACAGGCGCTTGTTCGTGATCTGGTTGCCCGCGGTGATGCTGTGATAGTGCTCACCCGGCACATCCTGGCACCCAGTAAAGGCACCACCTTCATACAGTCGCTCGACAGCATTGAGGCAGATACACAGATTGATGCCTGTATTAATTTGGCTGGAGAGCCGCTCTTTAATGGTCCTTGGACTGCAGGAAAGAAACACAAAATATGGAATTCTCGCTGCAAAACAACGCAGAATATCGTCAGCCTTAATCAGCGGCTTCAACAGCCGATTCCCCTATTACTGAGTGGCTCAGCATCAGGTTATTACGGCGACAAAGGCCAACACAGGGTCCCTGAAACAGCGGAGGCAGGCAACCACTTTGGCGCAAAGCTGTGCCAAGAATGGGAGTCTATCGCTATGCAAGCAGGTGTTTTGGGCACAAGGGTTTGTCTGCTGCGTACGGGTATCGTTTTGGGCTCAGGCGGCGCACTCAAACCCTTGATACCGCTCTATCGATGGGGACTGGGATCGGCGTTGGGTTCTGGGCAGCAGTTTTGGCCCTGTATACACCAGGAAGATTGGGTTGCGGCCGTCCTGTTTTGCTTGGACAACAACAGCCTATCGGGTCCGATCAATCTCTGCAGTCCCCAAGCAGTCACGCAGCAAGAGGTCAGTGATGCCCTCGCCCTCGCCTGCCACCGAAAAATCTGGTTACCCAACATACCCAGGTGGTTTTTAAGGTTGGTGACAATGACAAGCAGTGACTTGCTGACTGACAGCGCCCAAATGGTGCCTGAAGCACTTACCAATGCGGGGTTTGTATGGTCGACAGCCGACTGCAGGGTAGCGATTAAAAAGGTCGTCGCGGCCACAGAACGTGGCCACTGAGCGCTAGGTCATTGGCCTTCAGATACCAAGCGCTGCTGCGTTTTGGGGTCAAAGAGGTGAATGCGGGTGGTGTGCACATCGACTTCGACCACTGAACCAATGGTCCGTGCCCTGTGCGCATCCATTTTCGATATCAAATGGTACTCACTGCCCTTGATGGCCATGTGTACGATGATTTCATGGCCCAGGGTTTCAATGATGTCTACCGTACCTGAAATCTGCGCGGTATTGTGCCACTCATTCTCGTCAGCGGCCCGCACATGCTCCGGGCGCAGACCAACCATCAAAGGCTTACCTACAAAGTCCTTAGCCGCTTTTTGCCACATTGCTGGAATGGCAATGGTAACCGCCGGATGCTGCAGGGTTTTACCCTCGGCATCGACCGTCATTTCAAGCATGTTCATATTTGGGGTGCCAATAAACTGCGCCACAAACATATTCTTAGGGGTATCGTACAATTCAAGTGGGGTGCCGACCTGCCGCAGTTCTCCGTCATGCAATACCGCGATTCTATCGCCCATAGTCATGGCTTCGACCTGATCGTGGGTAACGTAGACCGCAGTAACACCCAGACGCTTTTGAAGTTTGCCAATTTCTGCACGCATCTGCACGCGCAGCTCTGCATCCAAATTTGACAGGGGTTCGTCGAATAAAAAGACCGAGGGTTTACGAACGATGGCGCGCCCTAAAGCGACACGCTGCCGTTGACCACCAGACAGTGCCTTGGGTTTTCGGTCCAAGAATTCAGTGAGCCCTAGGGTCTCAGCCGCGTCGTGAACCATTTTATCAATCTCGTCCTTGGGAAGCTTTCTGAGCCTCAGGCCAAAGGCAATATTTTCATAGACTGTCATATGGGGATAGAGCGCATAGCTTTGAAACACCATCGCCACATCCCGATCCTTTGGATGCACGGCATTCACCAACCGATCACCAATTTTTAGTTCGCCATCGGTAATTTCTTCCAAACCCGCGATCATTCTCAAAGTCGTAGATTTTCCACAACCTGAGGGTCCAACCAGCACCATAAACTCTTGGTCTTTGATGTCTAGGTCGAGGCCTCGAATGATGTTGACGTCACCGTAACTTTTGACGACCTTATTAAATGTGATACTTGCCATGTGGTTACAATCTCCTTAGGGCTAGAAGCGTCAGCAACAGCCTATCAAGCAAAGAAAGGGCAACACATGGGTCAGAAAACGACCCTTCTGTATTACCAGGTCCTACGCTGAGTGCAATTTCAGTGTAGCCTTTTTCTTTGGCGTGGAGCAAGACTGCTTCGTTCAGGTCATAAGGGCTGTTTGCGCCTTAGGTCGATTTGGCGACAGAACGCTTGAATGGGCGCCTGTGCGAAGATTTTTTTGGTATCTACCGTCAGTTTTCTGCGCCAATTGTCATATTCATGACTGGTGCCAGGCACATTGACGGGGCTTTTTAAGAGCAATACATCCTCTAGCTGCACGGCCACCAGTTGCGTGGGGGTACTTGCAAGATATTGGTGTATAACGCTATTCAATGCAGCTGTGATGGGCGAAGACAGCACTGCATCGAGACCACCGAGTGCTGCCAAGTCGGCATCGCTGAGAAAACCCTGTTTACATAATGCGCCCATGACGGCAACCTTACTGGCAAGCCGGTGGGTTCTTTCCTGCTGCCACACATCATCACTGGCAAACAGTCCCAGACGGTGGCGCAAATCCAGATCTGCTCCCTCCCAAAAGGCAGCAACGGTAGGCATGTCATGGTTAGCAACAATCGCCAATGCATTGGCGGGGTAGTCCTGGGGTGCGGTACAATCGGTTCCCCCAATTTCAAAATAAAACACCTTGTTGGAATACAACTCAGCCTTAGGAAAGGCGACACGGACAATGTCGGGTACGGTTCCTAGGTCTTCTGCAATCACCAAACAGTGTTGCCTGTGACTCTCTAACAGCACGATGCCAAGCAGATCGTCAAAGGGGTAGCTGACATAGCAGCCTTCGGCAGCGGTTTCTCCGGGTGGGCACCACCAGAGCCTCGCCAAAGCCATTGCATGGTCCATCCGCAACGCGCCACACGACTGCATGTTGCTGCGAATCAGTGTTATAAAATGGTGGTATCCCGTGGCATGCAATTGGGCAGGATCAAAGGGCGGTAGTCCCCAGTTCTGTCCAATGGGCCCCAATGCATCTGGGGGTGCACCCACACTGGCGTCAATACAGAACGCGCTGGGGTCTTGCCACACTTCAGAGCCACCTCGGTCGGCCCCCACTGCAAGATCCCGATACAGACCCAGTGCCATGCCACAGTCGCTGGTTTTGTCATGGACCGCCTGTAACTGCTCCTTAGCCACAAATTGCACATAGAGGTGCTTTTGAATGGCATCCTGATGCGCCGCCTCAAAAGCCAGCACAGCGTCATCACGGGGGTTTTGATAGGCTGTTGGCCACATCGGCCAACCCCAGGCACTGTTGTCCTGCGCATAAAAATAGCTGAGCAAGGCGTCAAACACAGCGTGAGCTCTTAAGGTTGCTCCGCCTGCTTCGACAAAGGCTTCAAACTTCTTGGCACGGGCAGTACCCAGAGCAAGGTGGGTGGCAACAAAGCCCTCATACATCCGATTAAACGCCGCCCATTTGAGGCTACTGACCTCGCTGTAGTCGACTTGCTGACTTGCCCGAACGCTGTGCAACCTTGCGGTGATAGCCTCGCTAGAAAACCATTGCTGACAGCTGTCCGATAATAGAAATTCAGGCACCTGTGTTGGGTCGATATAGAGACTGTTTAACCAGTTGCGGTTGGAGGGACTGTAAGGACTCGCATGTTCGGGACTGACCGGATACAGCGCATGCAGGGGGTTTAAGCCAACAAATCCCGCACCCAAGGCTGATACGCTTTCGACCAGCTCTGCGAGGTCTGTAAAGTCTCCTATGCCCCAATTACGCTCGGATCTCAGGGTATAGAGCTGAATGGAAGGCCCCCAGATTCTTTCCCCATGGGCGAGGCTATCAGGACGATAACTGGTTTCTGGCGTTTGGATCAAAAGGGTTTCAAACACGCCTTCATTCCAACTTGCAACAAGGCGGTGATAGCCTAGGGGGATGTCGCCCACAAAGGGAATGTCACAGTCGATCCAATGTGGTTGGTCTGTGGTTTTTAATGCACTATCGGCAGGAGATTCAAACAGGGTTTTACCGGACAGACTACCGCCTGATTCAAAGTGCACCGTCCACTCTAGGGGTGTTCCTCTTACGTCAGGGCAGGCACGGCAGGTGAAGCCAAAAAATGAATCAGGACGCAAAACGACAACAGGGGGCAGTTTTTGTTGGGCCGCCTGTTCCGTCGCTTGTTCTAAACTTTTGGCGATGCCATCGGGGTCAACCGAATAACCCATAGCCGATAATATCGCCGCTTTTCGATCGGCTGAAATGGTTGATGGCTGCCCTTTGTAATCCACATAGTCGTCTGAAAGACCGCGCAAATTCGCCAAGATTTGAAGGGGTGTTAAAGCGTCCATCACTGTCCTCTACCGATATCAATCTGTGTTACTGGTTTCTGGTTACTGGTTACTGGTCAAAATCACCCTTGTGAACCGATGCCGCATCTTCGTCATCATCAACGAGTGCTTGGCCAGATGCAATCAAGAAGGCCATCGCATCCCCTACCCGGGTTGTCACGGTCTCAGGTGTCTCTAGATAGAATTGACGCCAGGCTTTACCCCGAACATCATTATAACGGTCTGCATCAAGCGGATGGTGTTTGAGCCAATTGATCCTAACGGCATAACCCAGAACAACCTCCACAATCAGATAACTTTTAATACTGATTTCTGGATGCCACACCAAGAATTGCATCATGCCAAATAACGCTTCGAGGGTCATCTGACGGTAGGAAGGCGATGCGATGCGACTGAGCATTTTTTCAAACAAATGCTCAAACTGGCCTTCTCCCGGTGTCATCGATTTCAAGACCACGTCTGAAATCATGCGGGTTTTCCGGTCAAAGCGGTTTCCAAGCACCAGCCCCTGACTGCGTTCCAATAGGTGCCACAGACCAAAATAATAGGGCTCTCTCAATCGTGGCATCAAGCCTTCGATTTCACGCCATTGAAACCAATCCGAGACATCACCCAAGGAACCCTGTGGCAACTCAGAGGCCAGAACATCGGTTAGGGATGTGCCGGGCGGCTGGT
>CAWUUZ010000331.1:0-4611 GCA_963925745.1 uncultured Pseudomonadales bacterium | reverse complement strand
TATTTTTGCCGTTACCATTTCAGCAATGAGCGTAAAGTTTGTGCCTCAGGGCTTTCACTGGACGGTCGAACGATTTGGTCGCTACACCCGCACCCTGAACCCAGGTCTGGGTTGGGTCATTCCCTTTTTTGATCGCATCGGTCATAAGGTGAATGTAAAAGAATTGCTGTTAGACATTCCACCTCAGGAAGTCATCAGCCGAGACAACGCCATGGTCACCATAGATGCCATTTGCTTTTTTCAGGTCGTCAATGCCGCGAAAAGTGCCTATGAGGTCAATACCCTGGATGCCGCCATACGCAACCTCACCATGACCAACATCCGTACGGTTCTGGGCTCTCTCGAACTGGACAGCATGTTGTCACAGCGCGATGAGATCAATGAGCGTCTGCTTCGGATCGTCGATGAAGCAACCAATCCTTGGGGCGTTAAAGTCACCCGTATCGAAATCAAAGACATCACACCGCCAAAAGACTTGGTTGAAGCCATGGCCAGCCAGATGAAGGCAGAGCGGATAAAGCGCGCCTTGATTTTGGAAGCTGAGGGTACAAGGCAGGCCACCATTCTTAAGGCCGAAGGTGACAAGCAGTCAGCTATTTTACGCGGTGAAGGTGAGAAACAGCGCCGTGTATTGGAAGCTGAAGCGCGAGAGCGTCAAGCTGAGGCAGAAGCCAAGGCAACCCATGACGTATCTGCGGCGATTGCAGCAGGTGATGTGCGTGCCGTTAATTACTTTGTGGCGCTAAAATATACCGAAGCCCTAGCCAAAATTGGTGATGGTCCGAATGCCAAGTTGGTCATGATGCCACTTGATACTGCAGGTTTGGTAGGCTCCATCGGGGGCATTTCCGAACTCGTCAAGAGCATATCGAAAAGCTAACATAGGATGGATAACATGATTACCATTACTTTTTGGACCTGGTTTGGCATAGCCATCGTGTTGTTGGTGGCCGAAATGTTGGGGGCAGCGGGTTTCCTTCTGTGGACCGGTATGTCGGCAGCCTTGATTGGCATTCTGGTGCTGGTGTTTCCGAACATCACCGCGGCTTGGCAACTGATCATTTTTTCACTGACCACCTTTGCGGTACTCTATGTTTGGTGGCGCCACTTGCAACAACGCCTTGATACCACGGACCAACCCCTGCTCAACCAGCGCTCTGCACAGTATGTTGGCAGACAAACGGTGTTGGTCGAAGACTTGGTCAATGGCCGTGGCACCGTCCGTATCGATGACAGTCGGTGGCAGGTTACGGGTCCTGATATGCCAAAAGGCACGGTTGTTAAGGTGGTATCACTAGAAGATGCCATGCTACTGCGGGTAGAATCTCTGAACTTGGATGAAGACCAAACAGGGCAAGCAGTGGAATGACAAGACAGTGGCAGAAAAAGCAACAAGACTGGCGTGAACGGCGTCACGACGGAGTAACGGAACAACAGGCCGATGCCATTGCTAGGGCTGTTGCTGTGTCTGCGTTTTTTGAAGAACAACTCAACAAGCACCCACAGTGGCTGGGTGAATGGCTCACAGAATGGGCAGCGCCAAGCGACCCTGAACTGGGTCTGCAAGAGCGGTTGAACGCCTGCGACGACGATGTGTCGGCGATGTTTACCCTACGTGAGTGGCGTAATTGGCACCAGTGCTGGACCATTCTATGTGACGTCAACCGCATCACCACCACGCGAGAAACCACGGCACGCTGTACCCTGCTGGCCGAAGCGGCTGTCAGATGCGCGCTGGCCTGGGCGCAACCCCGTCTCGAAAAACGCTTTGGTGTTCCCCAACGCTGTCCCTTTCAAAGCGACCAACCCCAAACCCTATCCGTGATCGCCATGGGTAAGATGGGCGCACGTGAACTCAACCTGTCATCCGACATAGACCTTATTCTGGCCTATCCCACCGAGGGTGACACCCGGGGCGAACGGTCCATCAGCCATTCAGATTTCTTTATCCGCCTGGGTCAATATCTGGTGCGGTTACTGGATACCCATAACGGCGACGGCTTTGTATTTCGGGTCGATCTGCGATTGCGCCCTTGGGGACAATCGGGTCCATTGGCCACCAATTTCAATTTCATGAAAAAATATTACCCCGAGCAGGGCAGAGACTGGGAACGCTTTGCCATGATCAAGGCGCGGGTGATTGCAGGCCCAGAACGTGCCGCTCAGGCGCTCAGCACCATATTCCAAGACTTTGTGTACCGCCGCTATGTCGACTATCAGGCGCTCGAAGTGTTGCGCGATATGAAGCAAATGATTATCAAGGAAGTCAGCAAACAGGGCCGCGAAAACAACATCAAACTCGGCCGTGGTGGCATCCGCGAAATTGAATTTATTGCCCAGGCCGTGCAGCTGATCCGGGGTGGTCAGGTGTTACAGCTGCGTGAACCCAATATTTGGCACGTGTTTCAGTACATCCGTGAAGAGGGGCTGCTACCCGACGATGTGGTGACGTCTTTGTCGTCGCACTATGTGTTTTTACGCAACTGCGAGCATGCGTTACAGGCCTGGCAAGACAAACAAACCCAAATGTTGCCCGAGGCACAGGACGCAGAAAGTTGGTCGCGCCTGGCATACGCCCTGCAATTTGAACATGAAACCGACTTACAGGCCGAGCTGACGCGGGTACAGGATGGTGTGTCGCACCATTTTAGTGCCTTTATCCAGGTAGAGCAGGCGCAGGAAGAAGACCGCGATACCCACTGGCCCGCCGTCTGGTTGGGAACCGCAACCGATGAGAACCTCTCCGAGGCTACCCTGACAGCGATTCAGGCCTTTCGCCAGTCCAATGCCGTGTCGCGTATGCAGCCCGAAAGCCGGGAGCGTCTCGACCGTTTTATGCCCATGGCGATGAAAAGCTTGGCGGTGTTTAGAGATACCGACACCATTTGGTCGCGTTTTCAGCCCATGTTGGAAACCATCCTAAGGCGTACGTCCTATCTGTTGTTGCTGGCTGAGCAGCCAGAAGCCCTACGCCAGATGTTTAAGATGCTGGGGTTGAGTCCCTGGGTGGCAACACAGCTCTATGAAAAACCCTATTTGTTGGATGAGTTCAGCAACCAAAAAACGCTCTTTCAGCTACCCAACCGCATTCAGTTGAGCGAGTCGCTCCACAAAAGGCTGGTGCGGCTGCCCGAAGACGACCTTGAAGTTCAGATGGAAACCTTACGTCAGTTTCGCCATGGTCGGGTGTTGCGTGCAGCCAGCTGCGAGCTCAATGCCGTGTTGCCCCTGATGAAAATCTCCGATTATCTGGCCTACACCGCTGAAACCATTATCGAACAGAGTTTTTGGTTGGCATGGCGCCAATTGACCGCCAAATTTGGACGCCCCATGCAAAGCGTCGATGTTGCCTGCGACACCGCCTTTGGCGTCATCGGCTATGGCAAGCTGGGTGGTTTGGAACTGAGCTATGAGTCCGATCTCGATTTGGTTTTTTTGTATCAGGCGAACAGCAACCTCGAAACAGAAGGCCCCAAGGTCATCGATAATGGCCAATTTTTTACCCGTCTGGGACAGAAGATCATCCATATTTTGACCACCCAGACCCAGTCTGGCGATCTCTATGAGGTCGATATGCGGTTGCGGCCTTCAGGTAACAAGGGTCTGTTGGTGAGTACGCTCGATGCCTTTGAACGTTATCAGCTGGCGGATGCCTGGACCTGGGAACACCAAGCCCTGGTACGTGCACGTTTTGTGGCGGGTGACGAACAACTCAAGGCGGGCTTTACCCTGGTGCGTCACCGCATCCTGTCTCAGCCCCGTGAATTGCCAGCGCTGCAGATTGCAGTCAAGGACATGCGTTTGAAGATGCGCGACCATCTGGCGACGTCAGAGTTCAGTGCCGAGAAGTCAGATCTCTTTAATCTCAAGCAAGATCCGGGTGGCATCGTCGATATCGAATTTATGGTGCAGTTTGCTGTGCTGGCTTGGGCGCAATACTTCCCAGAACTGACCCGCTGGTCTGACAATGTGCGTATCTTGGGTGATTTAAAGGTCGCGGGATTTTTAACAGACGAAGAGACGGCGCAGTTATTGGCGGCCTATCTGGCGTTTCGGGAAAAAGCCCATGCCATGATGCTACAAAAAGAATCGGTACAGGCGATGAGTGCCTCTACCCTGGCTGACTTGGCGCCACACCGTGATCATGTAAAGGCTTTATGGACGCGCATTATGGATGGTCCAGTGCGGTTGCCGGCACCCTAGGGAGCCGGAGGTCTACATCTCAGGTTTGACGCGTTTCATGGCTTTGCGAACAGCGCTGACGTCTTTATTGGCCTGACGGCGGATTTGCCAGAGTGACAGCTTGGCAATCAGCACATGGGCTTCACGACGGGACTTTAACCAGTTTTCCAACCACTTTGGCATGTTATACTCCACAAATTAATGGCGCAGATTTAACCACAGTTGTTGCGGGCAGGGAACGACAATTCCCCTTTCTTTCTGTCACAGACTGTAGCCCATAACCTACATGGAATACCCGATACGAACATGGCGATAAACCACAAACAATCAAATCGCATAGAAGACCTGTCTTATTGGCAATTTGTCACGCTTCGCTATTGGCCGCTCTGGTGTCTTCTGGGGCTGGTTTGGCTGTTAACCCGTTTGCCG
>CAWUUZ010000330.1:0-11629 GCA_963925745.1 uncultured Pseudomonadales bacterium | reverse complement strand
CACCCTTTTTGTCGCTCATCCTGATCGCAACGATTTTGGGTGAAAAAATTGGCGTGCTGACACTGGTAGGGTTGGTGGCCATTGTGGCAGCACTGCTGTTTCAAAATGCAGGAAAGGCCAAGCCCGCTGCCGAGGTGGCAGAGGGCTAACAGTCAGATGGGACCAGGCTAGTCAACCAGGGGCTGGTCACTGACAACAATGCCTGTTTCATCAGCAACCAGATAGTCGCCAGAGTTGACACGGATGCCAGCAATCTCAATGGCAATGTCCTGTTCGCCCTGTCCACGACGTTCGGTTTTCAAAGGTATGCTATTTCTGGCACGAATACCCAGGGGCAGGGTTGCCAGAATGTCAACGTCACGGACACAGCCGTCAATGACAATACCCGACCAACCGTTGGCAACAAAGTCAGCGGCAATGAGGTCACCCAGCAAGGCCTTTTTGAGAGAACCACCACCGTCTACCACCACAACACCCCCCTGTCCCTGTGTCTTGCTCAGTGCTTTTATAATGCTATTATCCTCAAAGCACCTTACAGTGGTAACCCGACCTGAAAAACGCCTGCTTTTCCCGTAGTCTCTGTAAAGGGGGGTCATAATGCGAATGCGGCCAGGGAATTGGTCACAGAGATCAGGCGTACTGGGTATCATGGATGGCTCCTTGGAACGGTTAAAGCGAACCGTAAGTTATCATTGCTTTGAGGAAATATCATGACAGGCTGGAAACAGTTTTTACAACAAAAGTTTGAGCGCCTGGCCGATGCTATCTATCAGCGTCCCAAACCCTTTATGGCTGTTGTTGCTGTCACCACCCTGTTGTTGGCCAGTCAAATATTCTGGATCACCTTTGATACCACCACCGAAGGTTTCCTGCCAGCAGACGACCCGTCGATTATCGCGCTTGAGAAATCGCGCGACCAGTATGGCAGCGGTGACTTTATTCTGCTGACCGTTGAAACCCCCAATATATTCACCCTAAAATTTGTTAATAAATTACAGGCCTTGCACCAGGAATTGGAGGGCAGCCTACCCTATCTCGACTCGGTAGACAGCCTGATCAATGCCCGTGACACCCGGGGTACTGAAGACGGCCTGGCCGTTGGAGAATTGTTTTCGCCCTTCCCAACCACCGACCTTGAACTGATGGCGATTCGCAATCGGGCACTCGAAAACCCGCTCTTCCGTGGCATGCTGTTGTCTGCTGACGGCCGTTATACCACGCTTATTATTAGACCACTGACCTATGACACCGGTGCCTTAGCAGATTTTTCTGACCTCAATCTTGATGCTGTGGGCGAGACCGAAATCGACATGAGTGCCTTCTCAGAATCCGATGGTGGCTTTGACGATACGGTGGATATGACAGCCATGTCGCGTTTGCCCGTCTTGACGCGGGGGCAATTGGCCGATGTGGTCACCAAAGCAGAAGCCATTGTGCTGACCTATCAGGCAGCTGACTTTAAAGTCTATATGGGTGGTATGCCGGTTATTTTGGAACGTCTCGTCGACACCATGGTCTGGGAAATGCTGACCTTTATGCCGATGGCCATTATTGTCATCGTGTTGATGTTAGGCCTGATGTTTCGCAGACGTGTTGGTGTGCAGTTGCCCATGATGGTGGTGGTCTTTACGCTACTGACCACCATTGGTTTGTTCTGCGCCTTTCGGTTTCCGATACAGATGCCCATGATGATTGTGCCGACCTTTATTCTCACCGTCAGTGTGGGCGCAGCGGTGCACTTTCTCTCGCTGTTTTTCCAACGCTATGACAGTGGTGAAGACAAACACACCGCGCTGCGTGAAACCATGAAGCTGACGGGTATTCCCATTCTGCTGACCAGTTTAACCACAGCAGCCAGTCTGTTGTCCTTTGTCGGCACCCCGATTGTACCTCTGAGCCGGTTGGGACTGTTCTCGGCCATAGGGGTTATGATTTCCTTTGTCTATACCATCATCATGTTGCCAGCCCTTCTGTCGCATTTTCAATTTGACCGAAAAGCAGGGAGCAAGGTCCGTCGCAACTGGATGGACAGCATCATTGCCGGTGCAATGCACCTGGGTACCCGTTTCTCAGGCACCGTGGTTATGGTCAGTGGGCTGCTTTTTGCAATTAGCATCTTTGGCATGACACAGCTTCAGTTTTCGCACAACCCGTTGAAATGGCTGCCACAAAACATGGAAGCCCGAACGGCGATCGAGGTGATTGACCGCAACATGGGTGGTTCGATACCGGTTGAAATCATTATCGATAGCGGGGTCGAAAATGGCCTTCACAATCCCCTGTTGTTACAGAAAATAGACCAGTTAGCACAGTGGCTTGAAAACTATGAAGACCCCAACTTTCAAGTAGCAAAGGTCACCGGTTTGAATTCGGTGGTGAAGGAGACCCATAAGGCACTCAATGCGGGCAAGGAAGCCTTTTATCGGATTGCCGATGACGAAGCGGTGATCGCCAACGAATTGTTTATGTTTGAGAATGCCGGCGCCGATCAGCTACAGCCCATTGTGGATAGCCAGTTTAGCCAGATGCGCATGGCTGTGGTGATGCCCTGGATCGATACCATCTATTACCGACCCTTTATGGAAACCATTCAAAGCAAATTTGATCAGGAACTGTCAGGTTTGGCCACGACCCAGATAACCGGTGTTGTGCCATTGTTAGGTACGACATTGTTTGGCGTGATTCGCACCGCAGTGCAAAGCTATGGCATCGCCTTTTTTGTGATTACCATCATGATGATGCTACTGTTGTCGAGTGTGCGCATGGGACTGTTGGCGATGATTCCAAACCTCTTGCCCATAGCGCTGATGCTCGGGTCCATGAACGCACTCAGCATCCCGCTCGATATGTTTACCATCTTGGTGGCCTCGATCGCGATCGGTATTGCGGTCGATGATACCGTGCACTTTATGCACCATTTCCAGCACTACTTTCAAGACAGTGGTGATGCCAGAAGTGCCATCGAGCAAACCCTGAATACCTCAGGACGGGCCATGGTGACGACCTCTTTGGTGCTCTGTTTTGGATTTAGCCAACTGATGTGGTCGTCGATGCACAACATCACCAACTTTGGTCTGTTGATTGTAATCACCGTGACCCTGGCCTTGCTGGCGGATTTGATCTTGGCGCCTGCGCTGATGATGCTGGTATACGGAAAACGGTCGTCTGCCAAGGCAGAAACCCCAGTCGTTTGATTCCGATCCCCTGTTGCTAAAAGGCAGCAGGGGGCAGGTGAAAGGTATCCTCTAACTCTTTGAGCTGTGCTGCACTGAGTCCCTCTGGTTCAAAACCCGCAGCAAGACAGGACAGATAGAGTGTTGCACCCTTGTTGGCAACATCGATAAAGTCAAAGGCCTCCAACGCATCGTCACCCAGTGCAACCGCACCATGCTTTTCCCACACCGCGACGTCGGCAACTTGCAGCGCAGTCACTGTGATGTCAGACAGGGCTACTGAGCCTGAGCGCACATAGGGAACCAATTGAATGCCCCGCGGCACAAAGGCACGCACCTCAGGTAGCATGCTCCAACAGGCGAGATTGTAGGCTTGGGGATTGCGCGCAAATTTTGGGTGGTGGCTTAGCGCGATTAAGGCATGGGGGTGGGTGTGCACCACACAGCGGTGAGACGATCCGCTCTGGCGGGCATCCAACAACAATTTAACGTGTGATAGAAATTCGGAGGTTGGCTGGTAATCGGCGCGCCCTCGGCCACCCCAAATCACCTGATAACCGGTTGCGCTGTCATTGACCCTCAGGATGCAGCCCGCGCGGTCAGGCTGGCACAGATCACGCATCCGTTCTCCCGTACCCTTCACAAAATAGACCTGGCTTGCCGCTGCGGCAGGCATATCTGCCATCGGCTGTGTCGGCTGCTGCAACAGACTGTCGTCTATAGATCCGATGATATCGGTTAGGTCGATGGACAGATTGCCACCGTTGCGTTCCGCCCATTCTTTTTGCCACAGATAACCACCCACCTCAGTGGCCTTCGCAATTTCCGACAGGACCTGTTCATTGGGTGTGATGCTGGCAATACGGTCAGACGTGGGTTTTTGGGACTGGGCCTTTTCGACCAGGGCATTTTTGGACAGGCGCTTTTTGGAATGAGACATGGGCTTTCCTTCCTATGAGCCAAAAAGTGCACGAAGGGCGGTGTCAAAGGGCGGTAAAATCAGACCCCTGTCGGTGACAAAGCCGGTAATGAGGTGCGCAGGGGTAACATCGAAGGCAGGGTTTCTAATGCCAATGCCTTGGGTCGCAGACGGCTGTCCATTGAATTCACTGACTTCGCGCCCGTCGCGTTCTTCAATAACAATGTCCTTGCCCGTTGCAGTCGACAGATCAACCGTCGAGCTGGGGAAGGCCACATAAAAGGGAATGCCAAAATACTGGGCATTGATGGCGAGTGATAGGGTGCCAATCTTGTTGGCAATATCCCCATTGGCTGCGACACGGTCGGTGCCAACAATAACCATATCGACCAAGCCCTGTGAAAAAATATGGGCTGCCATGCTGTCGGTGAGTAGGGTGACATCAATGCCGGCTTGGTGGAGTTCCCAACTGGTCAGACGCGCGCCCTGTAACAGGGGTCTGGTCTCGTCAGCATAGACCCGAAAGCCAATACCCTTCTGGTGGGCAAGATAGAGTGGCGCGGTTGCAGTCCCCAGTCCGGTGGTTGCCAGTGCGCCCGCATTGCAGTGGGTGAGTATGCCCATACCCTCTCGAATCAAGGGCAGTCCTGCAGCTGCGATACCACGGCATTGGGTCTGGTCATCAAGGTGAATGGCGATGGCCCTTTGCACCAGAGATTGATAGAGCGCAGCGGCTGTATCGGCTTCCGACAGTTGGTCAGCAGTATCCACCATCTGATCCATGGCCCATTGGAGGTTAACCGCCGTTGGCCTCGATGATGCCAAATAGGCCGCCTGTTCGCCGATCGTTTGGCGAAATGCAGCGAGCGGCAGGTCCTGAAAGGGTTTGATTGCCACACAGAGGCCATAGGCGGCTGCGACCCCAATAGCGGGTGCGCCGCGAACCATCAGTGTTTGGATGGCGTTCCAGACCGATTCAGCGCTGTCTAGGGACACCATCACCGCCTCGTGGGGGAGTAGGGTTTGGTCTAAAATCCAGAGTTGTTCAGATTCCCATCGAAGCGTGTCAGGTAGCGCAGTCATATCGGTCTGTTGCCCTTGGTGAGGTCAAAATGAGGGGGTGTCTATTTTAAGGCTTCCAATTCAGCCAACAGTGCACCGGTGATCGGCACCTTCTTGCCGGTCTGATAATTGAGGACGGTGCTGCGACTCGTGCCCGTGGTGGCAATGGCGTCTTGGGCGGTGCTGTAAAGGGCGTATTCCTGAATAAAGGTGCAGTCAGATATTGATGTGACGCGGGTGCCGATACGGATGTTGTCAGGAAAGGTCACCGCCAACCGGTACCGGCAACTTTGTTCTGCCAATATCGGACCGATGCCCAGGGTGCGTTTAGATTCCATCAGCGAGGTCATGTTAAAGAGGGCGATACGCGCACTTTCAAAATACCGAAGATAGGCCACGTTGTTGACGTGATGAAAGGCGTCCATTTCTCCCCATTGCACGGGTAGGTCCAAAATGCAGGGATAGTCTTGCATAAACTGTTCTAGTACTGACGACATCGTTTCTTCCACCTTTCAGCTTCAATGTGACTAGCGATCTACCCGCTCTGGGGCAGTCCGTTACCTGAGTGATCTTCCTTTAATCGAACGACATATTCTCTGACATCAGTCACCTGACGCTTAATGAACAGGTCGTCGTCTGGGTTGTGGCTCACCAACAACAGGGTTTTTCCCAGGCTTTGAATCTGTTCAAGGGTCCAGAGGATAACCCGCAAACGCGTGTCTGGATCCAACTCACGAAAGGGCTCGTCCAACAGTACCAAGGGCTCTGGTCTGAGCAGGGCAGCAATCAGTCCAACACGCTGGCGCTGACCACCCGACAGAGCCGTAGGGTATTTGTGATAATGGGCGTCGACACCCAAGGCTGTCAAAGCGTTCTTACGGTCCACCTCGCTGATGTGGGGCAATGCAGTCGCAAGGTTGGCCCCAACTGTCAGATGGTCAAACAGATTGTGGCTCTGAAACAGTGACGTAATGGGCCGCTTCTCAGGCGGCAGCTGACCAATGGCCTGAGACTGCCACGTCACGGTGCCTGAGTCGATCGGGATATAGCCGCCCAAGGCATCTAGCAGGGTAGATTTTCCTTCGCCACTGGGCCCCCGTATCAGCAATACGCCCTGATTGGGGAGGCTGAATTCAAAATGAAAATCCAGGGGTGCGCGCGCGATGCGAACATCATTGACTTCTAGCATGACGGGGCTCCATCCAAAAAATGAGCAGGCTGCTGAGTGCCAGCAATATCAGCGCAGCCTGTGCAGCCGAATCCAAACGGTAGGTGCCAGCCAGCCGATAGATATACCAGGTGAGGGTTGGCTGGTCAGATTGTCCAAAGAGGGCAAACAGGGGTACATCTCCTAATGCCAAAACCAGCAACAGGGCCAATAGCGGTTTGAGGGTTGGCTTTATAAAGCGCCACTCGATAAAAAATCGGTTCCACGGGGAGGGACGCCAATTACCCAACAGGCGTTGGTGTTTTTGATCCCATAACACCAACAGGGGCTTTAGGTGCAAGACCACAAAGGGCACCAGAATCAGAGCGTTCAGGGTAATCAAAAAGACCAGGGCATAACGGTTGATGTCGACCTTTTGGATAAAGAAGGCAAACCAACCGACACCGATCACCATGGTAGGAATCACCATGTGGTGTACCGCAAACCATTCAGCCCACAGGGCCGTGCGCGGGTGTCTCTGCCGTGACAGACGCAAGGGCCACAACATCGCCCAACCAAGGGGCAATGCAATACAGGCAGCCGTGCCTGCAATCAGAACCGATTGGGCGGTTGCTGCGGCAATAGGGGCAATGGCCACCACCGTAGCGCTACCCAATGCCTTACCAATCACAGCGATGATCGGGAGCAATAAAAACACCCAAGCCAAGCCATAGACCGCAGCATGATTGCGGGCCGCCGTTGGTGAGAGACTGATATCTGCCGTGCGGTGGCGCTGCGCGATCCGAAACAGCGAGGTCTTGCCGGAATAACCTGCGGCCAACAGCACCGATCCAGCGATCAGGGCTTGCACCAGACTCAGGAGAATGGCTTCAGACAGGTTAAAGTCATATTTGAGCGCCTGATAGATGGCCACTTCTAGGGTCGTGCTTTTGGGGCCACCACCTAGGGTCAAAACAACGGCAAAACTGTTAAAGCAGAGCACAAAAATAAAGGCAGCCAAGAGTCCCATGTGGGGTTTGATCGCAGCCCATTCCAGTTTCACCCAGCGTTGCCAACCCGATAACCGCTGCTGTCGCGCCAAACGCCAACTATCAGCAGGAATGCTCTGCAGTGCTTGGTACATTACCCGCACGGCAAGGGGCATATTGAGATAGACATGGGCCAGCAAAATGCCCTGTAGACCAAAGAGCGACCAGGGTCTGTCCTGTCCAAAGTTCAGCCAACCATCAGCACCAAACAGAATCATCAGGCCGGTAATCAGTACAAAACTGGGCATCACAAAGGCCAATGCCGTCAGGGTGAGAAACCACCGGCGCGCCAGCAATCTGGGGTGAAATGTCAGGGCCCGTGCAATGGGCACCGCCAAGGCCAACGACAGCAGACAGCTTGCTGCAGCCTGAAAGAGTGAAAATGACAGGGTGTGGACAAAAAAGGGATCGGTAAAAAAGGCACTGCTAAAGGGTTCTCTGCGGGCGCCAAAAAGCCCCGCCATGGCGATGACACTTGCTGCCACAGCGGGCAGCAAGGTCAGCCAAGAGATTACTGCGCGACGGCTGAGCGCCATGCCCGAGTCCAGCTGTTCTTTTGTTCCTGTACCCACAGGGTGTCGACAGGCAAGGCCACTGTCGGAACCGCACCATCAAAGGCAGCATCCAGCGCCACGCCATCGATAACGGGTAACATCCAGTTGGTTGTGGGTATGACCGTCTGTGCTTCAGGCGATAGCAGGAAGGTTAGGAAATCAGAGGCAAGCACCACATTCTGTGAGTTCGCAGAAATGGCACCGACTTCAACCTGCGCAATGTGGCCCGCGTCAAAGGGTGCCGCAGCATAGCGGTTGTCCGATTCGGCCAGTACATGGTACGCAGGGGAAGTGGTGTAACTGAGCACATAGTCTGCGCCACCGTTCAAAAAGAGGCTGTAGCCTTCCCACCAACCCTGTGAAACCGTCTCTGTCTGTCTGGCAAGTTGCTGCCAGATGGCAGGCGTGCGGTCGCCATAGAGTTTGTTGAGCCAAACCAACAATCCAAAACCCGGTGTGCTGGTGCGGGGGTCTTGATAAATAATGCGGGCCTTAGAGGCTATTAAGGTTTCAAAGCTGGTCGCTGGGGTGGTGATTTTGGTGGTGTCGTAAATCCAGGCGAAATAACCATAATCAAAGGGAACAAAGTCTGCATCGGTCCAATTGAGCGCCGCGCTGAGCGGTGACAGATCAACACCATGTGGTTGCACCAGATGTTCACGACGTGCCTGTTCTAAAACCAGGTTGTCTAAACCGAGGATCACATCGGCCTTGGTTGTCTTGCCTTCTAGACGGATGCGGTTCAGCATAGCGATGCCATCGGCGCTGACCACAAAATCCAGATCACAGTGGCATTGGGCTTCAAACAGGGTTTCTAACTGTGGACCTGGGCCCCATTCGCTGACAAAGGAATCGTAGGTATAGACGGTCAGGGTCTGTGCAAAGGCAGCAGGCGCTAACAGAACACAGGCAGCAAGAAGTGACGGCTTTAAAAACGGTGCAAAGGCCAGGTGTCGAAACGAAAACATGTATAGCTCCTCAAGTTGTTCTTCGAGGCGCGAAATGGAGGCGGGTTTGAAAACAATAAAACAAGGTACGCCCATTTCCTACGCCAGTATTAGCTGGTTCAGGTTCTACGGGTACATTCTCAGCCTGTTACACATTACTGTGTCTTTGGCACCCCGATGAGACAGCGCGAATCTTACGCGAGTTTCCCCTCGACTGAAAGCCTGCGCCATCCCCAGGGCCCAGATTTGTCGGCTGTTAACTGGACACCGCTGTCAGCCTCCGGTACCACCAATTCTCTGTGGCGCGGCGTCTTGGGTGACAGCACCTATGTATTGCGGGTGAATGCAGACGGGTCCCGCAGCTATGGCGCCGACCGAGATCGCGAAGCCGCGGTACTGTCTGCAATTCAAGGCTTTGATTGGGCACCCAGGGTGTATCTCAATGCACCGGATAGAGGTTGGTTGCTGATGGCAGACCATGGTGGGCCCCGACCCACAGTCACCGCCCAGCAATGGCTGTCGGTGCTAAACCAGTGGCAAGACATTCAGGACATTCCGATTTTTTCCTATCAGGCCTTGATCGCGCAGTACCGCGTCGATCTACCCCAGACCACTGCCCTGTTGGCATTGGTGCAGGACATGACAGACACCTTGCAGCGCCTTCCAGACCCATCAGCCTGTCTGGTGCACCATGATGTTCACCCCGGTAATTTGGTGGCAGATGACCCACTGACAGGTCACCCGTGGCGGGTAATCGACTGGGAATATGGGGGTAGGGGTTGTCCCTGGCTCGATGTGGCCGCCATTCAGGGGTATTGGCCCCTGAGTATGGACGATGTGATGACGCTGCCTCTCGCTCAGGGTTATACGCCCGAACGCCTGCAGGAAATTCTGGCAGATGCCGCCCATTTTAATGCCCTGCTCACAGCTGCCTGGGAAGCGGTCCGTGCGCAGCCAGATATTCAGTCTGACCTTTAGTTTTTTTAGTCTGTTCTGTAGTCTGTTGCTGAGAAAGAGCCCCAAACATAAAAAAACCCGCCAAGCAGCGGGTTGATTTTAGATCCCAGAGTGACAGTGCCTAGGCAAAGGTCATTTCAGGGACAAAGTCAGGCACGATCAACTTGCCAGCCGTCTTCTCTTTGATTTCTTCAACGCTCACACCGGGTGCCCGTTCTTTCAATACAAAGGCACCACCCACAATTTCCAAGTAGGCCAAATCGGTGACGACCTTCTTGATGCAGCCAGCGCCTGTTAGCGGTAGGGAGCAAGCAGATAACAGCTTTGATTCACCGTGCTTTGACGCATGGGTCATACAGACAATGATGTTGTCTGCGCCAGCAACCAAATCCATTGCGCCACCCATGCCCTTGATGAGCTTGCCTGGAATCATCCAAGAGGCGATGTTGCCTGAAACGTCTACTTCAAAGGCGCCCAGTACGGTTAGATCGACATGACCACCACGGATCATGGCAAAGGATTCAGCCGATGAAAAGATGGATGCGCCTGTCGCTGCAGTAACAGTTTGTTTGCCAGCATTGATCATGTCGGCATCTATGGTTTCTTCAGTAGGGAAGGGTCCCATACCCAGCAGGCCATTTTCAGACTGCAGCATCACTTCGATACCCGCAGGCACATAGTTAGCGACCAGTGTGGGGATACCAATACCCAGATTGACGTAGAAACCGTCCTTTAATTCTTGGGCAATACGCATTGCGATTTGTTCACGAGAGAGTGCCATGATATTTCCTCTAATCTCGGTCTTGCAGCTGGTTAAAAGCAGCAATGACAATTCAATAAGGTGTTTGGGTTAGGTCTAACTAGCCCTGACTCAGTGTGCGTTGCTCAATGCGTTTTTCAAAGGTGCCTAGAATAACGCGATCGACATAGATACCGGGGGTGTGGATCTGTGCAGGATCCAATTCGCCTGGTTCAACGATTTCTTCCACTTCAACCACGGTAATCTTGCCAGCGGTGGCGATCATGGGGTTAAAGTTCTGAGCGGTGTGGCGATAAATCACGTTGCCATAACGGTCTGCTTTCCAACCCTTAACAAGGGCGAAATCACCGGTGATGGCTTCTTCGAGAATATAGGACTTACCATTAAATTCTCTGACTTCTTTACCCTCAGCTACCGGTGTGCCAAAGCCCGTTGCAGTAAAGAATGCGGGTATGCCGGCGCCGCCTGCACGGAGTTTTTCAGCCAGGGTGCCCTGAGGCGTCAATTCGACATCCAACTCGCCTGCCAACAGCTGTTTTTCAAAGAGGGCGTTTTCACCCACATAGGAGGACACCATCTTTTTGATTTGGCGGTCTTCTAACAGCACGCCCAAGCCGAAGCCGTCAACACCGCAGTTGTTCGATACAACTGTCAGGTCGTTGACCCCCAACTTTTTGATGTGGTTGATGAGGTTCTCTGGAATGCCACAGAGGCCAAATCCACCTGCCAATACGGTCATGCCATCCTTTAAACCCTCGAGGGCCTCATCGTAGTTGGCAACCACTTTGTCAAAACCGGACATAATTCACTCCCTTAAATGGTGATAGTGTTGCAGAGTTTGCTCTGGATGCTTATATTTATCAATTCGATTAAATTGATCAATTGATAGGTTTTTTAAATGAATGTAACCCACAAGCAATTAAAGGCATTTGTCGCGGTGGCACGGTCTCTTAGCTTTGCCGATGCGGGCGCAGCACTGCATTTATCACAGCCTGCACTGAGCATCACCATCAAAAACCTCGAAGAGATTGTGGGTGGTTCCCTGTTGTCTCGAACGACCA
>CAWUUZ010000329.1:0-3528 GCA_963925745.1 uncultured Pseudomonadales bacterium | reverse complement strand
AGAACAGCTAGCCCAGCGCTAAATAACAACAAGGCAACTGCTGACACAGCCAATACCGCAATCGCACTTGCGCCCGCTATAACACCCGCTATAACACCAGCGATAGCAACAACGGTTATCACCGCTTCTGACGCATCAGCGACCGCTGCGCCTGTTATTGCCGTTGTTGCTGCTACTGCGGCACCCCTGCCCGTTAGCACGGCTGTTGCCCAAGCAAAGCCCAGCGTTGTGACCAGCCAAGTCGTATCCACCCTTGTTGCAGCACCGATCAGCCAAGTCGTATCAACCCTTGTTGCAGCACCGATCAGCAATGCTGCACCCGTAACCGCCGCGCCTTCCGCAGCCAAGGTTGCACCAACAGCACCGACCGCCGCTAAAACGGCGCCTGCCACACAGCCGGTTGCCGTTGCTCAGGTAGCGACCATCACCCCCATTCCTACGACAACTGCTGCAGAAGTGGCAATAGCAACACCTACATCTTCAACACCTACACCTTCAACACCTGCATCAGCAGCAACGACAGCAGGCGCCGATATCCCGCCAGCGGTAATAAGCACTACCACCGTCTTGCCAACGCCAAAAGCCAATGCGTCGGTGTCTGCAAAGAACACCGCTGAAGCCTTGCAGAAAATTATTCGCGCTGCCGCCGATGCGGTAAACAGTGGCAATTACCCTGCCGCTGAGCTGTTGCTTGAGGATGCCTTGGCTGCAGACCCCGACAACCTCGCCATGACGTTAGCATTGGCGCGCTTTTGGATTAAAAGCGCCGACTATGGTGCGGCTCTGACTGTGTTACAACACAGCCAAGACGATGCCGCCCTGGCATTAAGGGGTTTGGTATACGAATTACAGGATGATGTTTCACAGGCCATGCAGCTTTACCAGTTGCTTGCTAAGTCTCAGAGTTTGCCCAGCAGTTACCAGCTACGTTATGCTGTGTTACTGGAGAACGATGGCAACGTGATCGCGGCACAGCAATGGTATCAAACCTATTTGAAACAACCCGATCAAGACAGCGCAGCACGTTTGTTTGCTGCACAGCGATTACAGCAGTTGTCAGAGGTGCGTTAAAGGCCTTTGAGTGAACAGGTGGACGACTTGCGTCCACACAGCGACGACCGAGACCCATTAGGCCGTCACACATTGGAATATTGATAGCAACAGGAGTTCACCAGTCAATGGAACTGGAACCCATCGAACCAACAAAGAAGCCCGCTGCCGAGCCCGCTCCCGCCGCGGAACGCAAACGCGTCCGTATCGGTGACCTGTTGGTCGAAAATGCATTGATTACCGAAGCCCAACTGATGTTGGCGCTTCAGGAACAAAAAATATCGGGTAAAAAGATCGGTAGGGTTCTTGTCGACCTCGGTATGATCGCAGAAGCAAAGTTGCTCGAGATGTTGGGTTCCTATCTCAACATACCCTTCCTAGAAATGAAGTTTTTCCAACTCGACCATTCGGTGTCATCCCGATTAGAAGAAAGCCACGCACGGCGTTACCGTGTGCTGATTCTGTCTGAAAAGGATGATGGTTATCTGGTTGGCATGGCCGATGCATCAGACATCGTTGCACAGGACGCCATCGAGCGGATCACCGGAAAGCCGGTCTATCCTGCCATTATTCGAGAGTCTGAACTGCTGGCAACACTGGATTTGGTCTACCGCAAACACAGCGAAATTCAATCTATCGCGGGCGAGCTTGATTCAGAGCTCAAGAGCAGTGATTTTGTTCTAGAACAGCTGGGTGCCAATGCCGATACCAGCGACGCACCCGTGGTACGTCTGTTGCAATCCATCATGGAAGACGCGGTTCAGGCGAAAGCGTCTGACGTACACATCGAACCCGACGAACATGGCTTGCGGGTAAGACAGCGTATTGATGGTGTCTTACAGGAACAGATCATCAAAGAACGCCGCATTGCATCTGCGCTGGTATTACGTCTTAAGATCATGGCCAATCTGGATATTTCTGAAAAACGATTACCCCAGGATGGCCGATTTAACATTCAAATTCTAAACCACAGCATCGACATTCGTTTGTCTACGCTACCGACCCAATGGGGCGAGTCTGTGGTGATGCGTCTGCTCGACCAAACCACAGGCATTTTGTCGATGCCTGCTTTGGGTATGCCTGCAGAGGTTCAAAGCCGGTTTGAGCTCAACCTTGAACGCCCCCATGGATTGATATTGGTTACCGGCCCAACGGGTTCGGGTAAAACAACCACCCTCTATGCCGCGTTAAGCCAACTCAACACACCCAAGCGCAAAATCATTACGGCCGAAGACCCGATTGAATACCGTTTGCCACGGGTCAATCAGGTGCAGGTCAACACCAAAATCGATTTTAGCTTCTCGACCATTTTGCGCTCGGCACTGCGCCAAGACCCAGATGTTATTTTGATCGGTGAGATGCGTGACCAAGAAACGGTCGCTATTGGCGTCCGAGCTGCCTTAACCGGTCACCTGGTACTGAGTACGCTCCACACCAACGATGCGCTGTCATCAGCCATTCGATTAACAGACATGGGTGTTGAACCCTGGCTGATCGCCTCGGCACTGCGCGCCATTGTCGCCCAACGCCTGGTCAAGCGTGTCTGTCAAAACTGTGCTGAACCCCACACGCCCGATCCGCAGCAGAAGATGTGGTTAGAGCATATATTACGTGGCGTGCCGTCTGACGACATGCACTTCCAAAAGGGCAGAGGCTGTTACCGCTGCAATAACACCGGCTATAGCGGCCGTATCGGTGTCTTCGAATTGCTTGAACTGGATGAAGCCATGCTGCGCGCGTTAAGGGCCAATGATACCGAACGGTTCGGACAGGCTGCGCGAGAATCGGGTTTTGTCACCATGTCAGAACGTGCGTTGGCATTTGCCCAACAAGGCATCACTGACCTAGACGAAGTCTTCCGTATTACCAGCGATCTCTTTGCAGACGAGGCACCGTAGAACGATGGCGCGCTTTGACTATGCAGGACGAAATGCCGGTGGTGAGTTGGTGTCAGGGACCGTTGAAGCCCTAACGCTAGAATCGGCCATGTCCGAATTAAAGCACCGCAAAATTCTACCCTCGAAGTTGGTTCCTGGAAAGTCGGGCTCTGGATTTGCGTTCTTTGATCGCCTGAATGCACAGTTTAAAGAGATGCAGCTGCCCAAAATCGCAGAAGATGACCTGATCATGTTTTGCCGCCAAATGTATGCCCTGATGAAAGCGGGCATTCCACTGCTCAGAGCCATTGAAGGATTGGGCGAAAGCGCCAAAAACGAACGCCTTAAACGGGTATTGGGCGCTGTTTCTCGACAATTGCAAAGCGGTTCAGACCTCGCAACCTCCATGGCGCAGCAAAAGGAATTTAACGGCTTGTTTGTCGCCATGATCAGCATGGGCGAATCCACTGGCCGGTTAGACCAAGCCTTCCAGCAATTGGTAATGCACCTTGAGCAAGAAAAGGACACCAAGAAACGGGTACTGGCCACCGTTCGCTACCCCTCCTTTGTCATTGGCGCCATTGCGGTGGCCCTGTTGATT
>CAWUUZ010000328.1:0-2761 GCA_963925745.1 uncultured Pseudomonadales bacterium | reverse complement strand
GGCAGGAGATGACATATCTCGGTTGAGGTCAATATACTGGGCAGTGGGGACATGGTGTTCCAGATAGGCAGAATAACCCACATGCGGGTCCTGTGCTGTCGCAACCAACTGAAAACGGCAATCGAGCACGATAAGGCGCTTATCACCCAGTAATGAACTGAGTTTGCTGACAGAAATAAGTGGCGTCATGGGCTTTCCAGACAGGTGCGAATTGAGGTAGTGGCTAGTGTGCCTAAAAAAGGGGGTGTGCGAAAGTGGTACGGATTTTATTTGCGTGAAATGCCGATCAGTCGATGAGAGAGCAAAGCAATTCAAGGGTGAGCGCGGTTTGGAGCAGAATAGAAAGGTTTGATTAAAACGGTCACTGCCGAGATGTCGACAGTGCAGAAAAAGTGGCTGGGGTGGTAGGACTCGAACCTACGAATGACGATACCAAAAACCGTTGCCTTACCACTTGGCCACACCCCAGTATTTTTTCCGCTGACAACCCATGAAATCATGGTGGCTATGGCTGGACTTGAACCAGCGACCCCAGCATTATGAATGCTGTGCTCTAACCAGCTGAGCTACATAGCCTTCGATGTCAACGGAGGCGTATTATCGTGATTTTTTTGGCCGTGTCAATCATTTAGCGAAATAAAATGGGTGAAAGATCAATAGGTTAACTCTGTGACGCTCAATTTGCGTTGAAACGGGTACTGTGTTGATTTGTAAAAGGTTTTAATGATATTCGGTCTCGACAGGATGTCAAAGACAGACTCAGGAAACCCTATTGAAAAGTGGGCGTGGGCAAGCTGAGTTTGGATAAACGGCTGTGGGCGAAAAACACGTTACCTAATCGCGCGTATCCCGTTTTTTGCCTAACCAGGAATCGGGTGTGCCGATGATGCGGATGCTCATTGTCTGGCTCATTTTAACCAAATGGGGCATCAGTGCGTCATGACGCTCTGTGGGCACGGTAATCCGAAACTGTGGCAAAGGGTGGTCATCGGTGAGAAAGTCCGTCAAGGCGCTAATCTGCGCCTCTGGGAGCTCTGCTAGCAGTAGGTCCCGATAAAGATCGGCAACCAGCCGATCTTTAAGCGGGTAATAGCAAAATACCTGCATTAGACGTTAAATCTGAAATGCAGCACATCGCCATCTTTAACGATGTATTCTTTGCCTTCAAGACGCCATTTGCCTGCTTCCTTAGCGCCTGATTCACCGCGAAACTGAATAAAGTCATCATAGGCGATGGTTTCAGCACGTATAAAGCCCTTTTCAAAATCCGTGTGAATCACGGCAGCAGCCTGTGGCGCAGTGGCACCCTTGGCTACGGTCCAGGCACGGACTTCTTTGACGCCCGCAGTGAAATAGGTCTGCAGACGCAATAACTGGTAGCCGGCGCGAATCACGCGGTTTAGACCGGGCTCATCCCAACCCAATTCCTGTAAGAATTCCATTTTCTCTTCGGTTTCTAGCTCTGCAAGTTCCGACTCAAGCTTGTTACAAATCACCACCACTTCCGAACCTTCATCGGCAGCAAATTTCTTCACCAGCTCCAGATAGGGGTTGTTTTCAAAACCGTCCTCTGCAACGTTGGCAATATACAGGGTTGGCTTTGTGGTCAGCAGGTGAAATTCTTTGTCCAATACCCGCATTTCTTCAGCGGACAATCCCAATGACCGAATGGGGAGAGCTTGGTCTAGGTGGGGTTTGATCTTTTCAATGAGGTCAACAAGACGCTTTGCTTCTTTGTCCTGACCCTTGGCTTTCTTAATCAGTTTTAACAGCTGCTTTTCAATGCTGTCGAGATCAGCCAGTGCCAATTCGGTGTTGATCACTTCGATGTCTGAGAGGGGGTCAATTTTGTTTGAAACATGGATAACGTTTTCGTCTTCAAAGCAACGTACCACGTGCGCAATCGCGTCGGTCTCACGGATGTTTGCCAGAAACTGGTTTCCAAGGCCTTCACCCTTAGAGGCGCCAGCAACCAGGCCAGCAATGTCGACAAATTCCATGGTGGTAGGAATGACTTTCTGCGGTTTAACAATCTCGCAGAGTGCATCTAGGCGTGGATCGGGAACGGGCACGATTCCGGTGTTTGGCTCAATGGTGCAAAACGGAAAGTTCTGCGCGTCAATGCCAGCGTCTGTCAGTGCGTTAAAAAGGGTGGACTTACCCACGTTAGGTAATCCGACAATCCCGCATTGAATAGCCATAACATACTCCAAAAATATAAGGGCTTAGTGCCCAGGTCCTGCGTTTGAATAGAATTGCCAGAGTGAGACGTGACGTCACTCTGCCATAAATTGGTTCATGTGGGTCATGGCTTTTTGCCAATGCACCGTCATGATGTCCGTGTATTTGACGGCTTCATCGATCGCTTTTTCGGTGAGCTGTCGCTCGGACTGGGGGGGTCTTCCCAGTACAAAGTTCACAACTTCTGAGGCATGTCCAGGATGGCCAATGCCGACACGCAGTCGTCGAAAGTCTCGCTGGTTGCCAAGCTGTGCAATGATGTCTCTCAAGCCATTGTGCCCACCGTGGCCGCCACCTAATTTCAATTTGGCGGTACCCGGTAGCAGGTCTAGCTCATCATGTGCAACCAAAATTTCACTGGGCAGAATTTTATAAAATTGCGTGAGTGCTTGAACTGCTTGGCCGCTTCGGTTCATAAAGGTCATGGGTTTGAGGAGCCATACCTCATGTTGACCGATGTGGGTTCGTGCAACGTCGCCAAATAATTTCTTATCCGTCTTAAAATCAGCATTGCAGGCAT
>CAWUUZ010000327.1:0-3789 GCA_963925745.1 uncultured Pseudomonadales bacterium | reverse complement strand
TGAGTAACACCCAAACGGCTGTCCTGTGCAACCACGGATGCCTGTCGGCTGAGATAGTCGGCATCTAAGCCAATATTGATAAACCCTGGTCCAGCGATCTCTATTTTGTCAGCAATGCCTTTAAGATCGAGGTTGGCAATGATATCTGCAGCAATGTCTCTAGGTGGACGCTTCATCGCCTTCGCAGCTGCCATGGCGCCATTTGCTTGATAATCACCAAATTGGGGATTCTTGCTGATGGTCACGCTCGGCAAAAATTGGTCTGGGATGCCAGACAGTAACATTGCCTGCTGTACTTTGTGGCTGAGCAAATCGCGAATATTCATTGGTGCCTAGGATTCAAAGGGTTTAGGGATGCGAATTTTAAAGGACTTGGATGCACTTTCCTAGTCTGGATGGCCGTTCTGTTGAGAAAGGCACAGGTGCAAACCGACCCTATAATGACGCAGGTTGGACAGTTAGCCTTACGGCCTGTTGGGGTCTTAGGCTATTTGGGATCGATCCACACCACCGCGACGCCAGATTCATCAAACATGCTTTCACTGATTTTGATCTTCTCACCCCACCGGGACACAAATGAATCATCAGGTTTGGGGCTGTAAACAGCGCGAATACCGGTTTGAATGATTTTTGCAGCACAGTTGGGGCAGGGAAAGTGGGTGACAACCATATCGCAACCCGTTAAGTCGCGTTTGGCAAATAAGATGGCATTCTCTTCTGCATGAATGGTTTTTAGGAGTTTTAAATCGCGGTCATCTTCGCCGGCGGAGTCGCTTACACCGTGGGGGTAGCCATTAAAGCCCAGAGATACCACACGGTTGTGCTGGGTAATGACGGCACCTACCTGGGTGCTTGGGTCCTTGCTCCAGGAGGCAACAAGCTCTGCCATTTGATAGAAGCGTCCTAACCATTTATCAGACATGTAGACTCCAGTAGGGTGTGGGCGTGTCGGTGGAACTACAGTGGCTGGTTGCCACATGACAGACAGCATGTTCGTTGTATGGCCTTTTCAATCGCCGAGTTAGGGCGATGGGCACTAGTTTATCTCAGGTGATTTTGGGATACCAATCTTGGTTGGCCAAGCAACTATCCTCTGTTTGCGGCAAAAAAAAGCAGACAGTGACGGGGCTACCCGACATGTCTGCTTCTATCAAACCAAAGCTTCTAATACGCCAGAATTAGTGATCTAAAATCTGCGACAAGAACAATTTGGTTCGTTCGTTTTGTGGATTATGGAAGAACTCTTCAGGTACGTTTTCTTCGATAATTTCACCGGCATCCATAAAGATAACGCGGTCAGCAACCTTGCGTGCAAAGCCCATTTCGTGCGTTACACAGACCATGGTCATGCCGTCTTCAGCCAATGAGATCATGGTGTCTAGCACCTCTGAAATCATTTCAGGATCCAGGGCGCTGGTAGGCTCGTCAAAGAGCATTACCTTTGGCTTCATGCAAAGAGACCGCGCAATTGCAACTCGCTGCTGCTGTCCACCTGACAATTGCCCCGGATACTTAAGTGCCTGCTCTGGAATTTTGACGCGTTCCAGATAATGCATTGCAGTGGCCTCAGCCTCTGCCTTAGGTATTTTACGAACCCAGATGGGTGCCAAGGTAAGGTTGTCCAAAATGGTTAAATGTGGGAACAGATTGAAATGCTGAAACACCATGCCGACTTCTCGCCGCACTTCTTCAATGTTTTTCACATCGCTGGTCAACTCAGTGTTGTTGATAATGATCTGACCCTTTTGGTGCTCTTCCAACCGGTTAATACACCGAATCATGGTGGACTTACCCGAACCGGAAGGGCCGCATACAACAATGCGTTCGCCCTTGTGGACTTCCAAATTGATATTTTTGAGTACGTGAAAATCTCCGTACCACTTGTGCATCTCGCTGATGCGGATAACAACGTCTTCTGACAGGATGCGGTTGTTCTGCTGGTCAGTCATAATATTTCCCATACTAGCGATGTTCGGTATTCAACTTACGCTCTAGGCGTTGTGAATAGCGACTCATACTAAAACAAAATACAAAGAAACCGAAGGCAGCGATGACGTATCCTTCGATGTTATAGGCAATCCAATCGGGGTTGGTACTGGCTTTTTGTGCGGTTCCTAACAGATCGAACAAGCCAATGATCAACACCAGGGTGGTGTCTTTAAAGAGACCAATAAAGGTGTTTACGATACCTGGAATAACCATTTTAAGCGCCTGTGGGAGGATGACAAAAATCATGCTCTTCCAGTAGCTCAGTCCTAAAGCGTCAGCAGCCTCATACTGTCCCTTGGGTATCGCTTGTAAGCCACCACGCACAACTTCAGCCATATAGGCAGAGGAGAACAGGGCAACACCGACCAAGGCGCGGACCAGTTTGTCTGGGCTTAGCCCTTCAGGCACGAACAACGGGAACATCACAGAGGACATAAACAGCACTGTGATCAGCGGGATGCCACGCCAAAACTCTATATAGACAATGCAAATGGTTTTGATGGTTGGCATTTTTGATCGTCGACCCAGTGCCAAAACGACACCGATCGGAAATGAAGCAACGATGCCGGTGACGGCGATTACCAAGGTTAGAAATAAACCGCCCCACAAAGGTGTTTCGACGATTTCCAATCCAAAGCTGCCACCGTAGAACAGGTAAAAACAGACTACGGGGTAGAACACCAATAAGAAGACGGTGAGGGCAGTTTTTATCTTGGTACTGATGGAGTTCAGAAACAAGGGTGCAGCCGCCGCCAGAGCAAGGAAATAGGCAAAATTGACACGCCATATCTGTTCTGGTGGGAACTGGCCATACATCAGCTGCTCATACCATACGGTTACAAACACCCAGCAAGCGCCGTCGTTGCCTACACAGGCATCCGGTGTGTTGCCAAGAAAGGTGGCATCTAAAACAAACCAGCTTAGTAGTGGTGGGATAATAACTGACAGCATATAGATGGCGAACAACGTCAGTATCGTACTATAGACACCGCTAAATAGGTTTTCACGCACCCAGGCTATTGGCCCAACCAAGTTCTTTGGTGGTGGTAGGTTCGGGTGGCTACCTGGGGCATAATTTTGACTGTTCATATTAGCGCTCCACCAACGCCATACGGGCGTTGTACCAATTCATAAAGGTCGAAATAACCAAACTGAAGAACAGATATACTGCCAGGGTCATCGCCATAATTTCTACAGCCTGCCCTATTTGGTTCAATACTGTACCTGCAAAAATCGCTACCAAATCGGGGTAAGCGATAGCAGCAGCCAAGGATGAGTTCTTGGTCAAATTGAGATACTGACTGGTTAAAGGTGGAATGATGACCCTTAACGCCTGCGGAATAATGACCAGCCTCATTGCAAACTTAGGCTTGATACCCAGGGCATACGCAGCCTCAGTTTGTCCATGATTCACCGCTAACACACCGGCACGCACAATTTCAGCGATAAAGGCAGAGGTGTAAATGGATAGTGCAGCGACGAGTGCTGCAAATTCTGGTGTCAGAACCATGCCGCCTCGGAAGTTAAAGCCTTTTAGTACGGGGACTTCCCATGACATGGGGAAACCCGCAAAAAGCGCTGCGATGGCAGGGA
This sequence comes from uncultured Pseudomonadales bacterium, assembly GCA_963925745.1. Taxonomy (GTDB): domain Bacteria; phylum Pseudomonadota; class Gammaproteobacteria; order Pseudomonadales; family Natronospirillaceae; genus CAJXZL01. The sequence continues at coordinate 207 of CAWUUZ010000327.1, read as the reverse complement.
CTACAATCAATATGCCAAGGGACGCCCACAGAGTTGGGAATTGCTGCCCCGTCGCTTCTTGGCGATTCTTTGCCCAACGTGCGACAAAGAACACACCAACGATGGCAAGCACCATTGCTGAGACGATCAAGCCAAAGCCATCTTCAAAAATAGGTCTAGGGCCAACAAGTCCGCGGTTGGAGAGGAAAATGGAGTCTGCCCAAGCTA
>CAWUUZ010000326.1:0-3639 GCA_963925745.1 uncultured Pseudomonadales bacterium | reverse complement strand
TATCACTAAGAGATTGGGGCAAAGTGCCGAGCCAGCCGATAAGCCGGGTTCTGTCGTGGACAATCATTCGTCTAGGCGTCACGTCACCATAACGCTCAAGCAACCTACCCGATCCCAGCGTGGGCCACGCCTAATGGAATCCTATTTGGTCTTGCTCCAGGTGGGGTTTACCATCGCCACGCCTGTTACCAGCCGCGCGGTGCGCTCTTACCGCACCTTTTCACCCTTACCAGCCGAAGCTGGCGGTTTCCTTTCTGCTGCACTTTCCGTAGGCTCTCGCCCCCCAGGAGTTACCTGGCACCCTGCCCTATGGAGCCCGGACTTTCCTCTCCCAGTAAACTGGCAGCGATTGTCTAGCCGACTCGACAGGCGCTAGGGTAATGATTTCGACCACAAACACCAGACATAAATACAATGGGTTTTACAATGGTTGGCACCGACCGCTTACAGCGAGAGTCCAAACTGGTAAAAAACCTGTTTTGCTTTGCCGCTATGCTTGGCCGCCAACACAGCAGCCTTTTTGAGTGGTAACTCTGTCAGAAGCAAAATAAGCAATGCTTGATCCTCATCAGACAGATCATCCTGCTTGCTCGCTTGCGCCTGTCCTGCAACCACAATGACCGCTTCTCCGCGTTGCTGGTTGCTGTCGTCGCCCACAAAATCCACCAAGGCAGCCAAGGGCCCTGTCCAAATCGTTTCAAAGGTTTTGGTCAACTCGCGACACAGGGATGCCTCACGGTCTGGACCAAATACCTCAGCCATACTGGTCACAGAGGACAGCAATCGGTGAGGTGCCTCGTAGAAAACCATGGTTCTGCGCTCTCTGGCGAGCAACGTCAGTCGCTGTCTTCGTGCTGGCGCCTTGGATGACAAAAATCCCTCAAAACAGAACCGATCTGTTGCCAGACCACATACCGATAGGGCCGCGGTCAAGGCACTGGCGCCTGGAATCGGGGTGATATGAAAGCCTTGCTGCCGCAATGACGACACAACATGATAGCCAGGATCCGAAATCAGCGGTGTTCCAGCATCACTCACCAAGGCCAGATTTTTTCCCTCGGTAAGCCATGCGGCGATCGTGGCAACCTTGTCACGCTCATTGTGGTCATGCACCGCCTCACAAGGCGTTGAAATACCATAGTGCTCTAACAATTTGCGCGTGGTACGGGTGTCCTCGGCCAAAATCCGATCGACCTCCGACAATGTCGTTCGCGCGCGTTCGCTTATGTCACCTACATTGCCAATGGGCGTTGCCACAATATAGAGCACACCTAAAGTTGTCATGCTGCACCTCTTTTAAAAAACCAAATACACATAGGGCGTTTGAGAACCAACCCTGTCACATAGCATACCGTTTACGCGGTCATACCGCGTCGTCATCAATCAGGCTTAACAAATCAGTGGGAAAGAACGGACGGCCGTTACGGTTCAAGGCCACGCCAGTCACACAGGCGCGTACAACCAAGGCGTCATCCGCTGCGCGAAATATGTTTTGGGTAAACTGCAATTTCAAACGTCCCTGCCGCGCCACACTGACAGTCACATAAAACGGATCGCCACCGATCAGAGATTTGACATAGTCGAGTTCGGCACGCACGACCACCAAATGGATGCCAGCAGCGGTCCACTCAGGAAAAGAAATGCCACGGGCCAAGAGATACTCATGCCGGGCATGTTCTAAATAATTTTGGTAGACGCTGTTATTCACAACACCCTGGGTGTCACATTCATAATCCCGAACTTTAAATTCCAATGAAAATGGCTGCATACCTAGGCTCCGACAGTCTATCTAATGGGTTCAGGATAGGATTTGTTTGGCTGCTGTTGCACATTTTGATTCGCTGTCCTGTCGTTAACGTCAATAAATGCTTAACCTAGCTATTCAATCGCAGGTAACATGCCGTTAGAATAACCTGTCAATCGCCAACACATTGAAACAAAAAACATGCGAATTCAGAATGCAGCACTATTGGTTCTTTTGGTTTTAACCGGCTGTGCAACCCAGCCACCTGAGCTGACGACGCCAATCGAAGAGACAACGACTGCAGAAGCGGTCGTCCCAGACGTTATCGTACCTGAAGATACGGGCGACAGTACCACGACCGAACTGGTAGCGGAACTGGAGACGCCGACAAATAAGGTACTCAACCCTACGACAAAACTCGCGCTCAGTCGGCTGTATTTTGAAGATGGCGATCTTAACAAATCCCAAATGCTGCTGGAATCTATCAATATTCTTCAACTCAATACCAACCAACAGCAGACACTGGGCCTGTTGGCAGTTGAGCTGTATCTCAGAATCAATGACCAACAGGCAGCCCTGAACTGGTTGGTTGGTCCCAATGCCTATGTGTTTGACAACCTAGACGCCCCGCAAACCATCAGGGTCGGCAAATGGCGTGCACTGGCCTGGGAACTCAATGGTCAGTACCTAGCGGCTGCACAGGCTCGCATGGACATTGCAGATCTATTGACCGACGTGGCGTACAGCCAAAACCACGACATGATTTGGAGCGACCTGCAGTTTATTGACGCAGACAGACTCCAACAACTGGCGTCACACCCCAACCCGATTCTGTCTGGCTGGGCATCATTGGCATTTGTCAGCGCCACCTCAGACCGCGATCTACAGTTGCAAATCGCATCGATAAAACTCTGGCAAAGAAACCACCCTGAACATCCCGCCGCGATCCTATTGCCTGGTGGTCTCGACATCCTGACTTCTTTGGCATTGGCCCGACCAGACCATATTGGCGTGCTGTTGCCACTGTCCGGTTCGCTACAGCAAACCGGTGAGGCCATACGCGATGGGTTTTTAGCAGCCTATTACGACAGCCTGCCGCAAAACCAAGACATGCCATTGATAACCTTTGTTGATACCGCCCGACTCGCATCGATCAAGGATGGTTACGAAGCATTGGTCATCCAGGGCGCCAAACTCATCATTGGCCCCCTAACCAAGCAAGCCGTCAAAGACCTGCAGCTCTACTCCAACCTTCGGATCCCGGTGTTGGCATTGAATACCAGTGACATTGATGCTCCCTTTAATGGCACCTTTTACCAGTTCGGTCTAAACCCCGAAGACGAAGCGGTTGAAGTGGCCCGTTATGCGCGCCGGCTCAACTATGATACGGCGGCTATTCTGGTTCCTGTTGGCAATTGGGGCGACCGTGTCAGCCAGGCATTCAAAACCGAATTCACCCAACTCGGTGGCCATGTGGCAACGCAGGTTGATTATGCAAACACGGTGAATAGAGAATTATTACAGGTTGTTCAGACCCTACTGAATCTGGACAACAGCGTGTCAAGAACGGCCATCATAGAACAGGTCATTGGGGAAAACGTGGAGTACGATGCGCGACGCAGAAAGGACATAGACTTTATTTTTATGGCTGCGATTCCGACAGACGCCCGTCAGATAAAGCCGCTTCTGAATTTTCAATTTGCATCTGATGTCCCCGTGCTGTCTACCTCTACCATCTATGCTGGAAAGCACGATCCTGATGCCGATAAAGATCTTGAGGGTGTTCAATTTGTCGACATGCCATGGCAAATACAGTCAATTTCGCTTAAAGAACAGATTTCCAAAACCTTTGGTCCGACGGCTGTTGGCCCCTACAGTCGTTTGTTTGCCCTAGG
>CAWUUZ010000325.1:0-3878 GCA_963925745.1 uncultured Pseudomonadales bacterium | reverse complement strand
ATCCGAATGCGGTAACAGAACGTCATGCACTGCAGGTCGCAAATGACACGGCCTTGGTGGTATTTACCTCGGGTTCTACTGGCCTGCCAAAAGCAGCCATGATCTCCTTTGACAATATGTGGCACCAAATGAAGTTGTTGTGGGACACGGTGCCGGCTGAAATGCATCAGGATATTTTGTCCTACCTACCACTCTGCCATATTGCCGAACAGGCATTTTCGGTTTTAAACGCTATTGCCCGCCGAATGACAGTGAACTTTGGTGAAAGTCTAAGAACCATTCGCACCGACCTGCAAGAAATTGCACCACAGATGTTTTTTGGTGTTCCCCGCGTCTGGGAGAAAATGCAGGCTGAAATCGTGGTGCTGACCTCGCGTAGCGGTGGCATACGCCAATGGTTGATTAAAGCAGCCATGGCGAGCGCGCAAGTACGGGGCGAACAATCACCTGATGACTGGAACTTGTCTGAGCGCATCCGTTTTCAGCTCTGGTACTGGACGATCTATCGTTATCTGTTGAACTATTTGGGTCTTAGAAAATGTGAAATTGCGATGACGGCAGCAGCGCCTATTTCACCGCACCTGTTAGCGCAATTCCGCGGTATGGGTGTGCCCTTGGTTGAAATCTTTGGTATGACAGAAACTACCGGAGCGGCTACGGTGCAACCCTTTAACTTTAAATGTGCAGGTCGTATTGGGAAGCCAGGCATTGGCGTTGAGTGCAAAATTGCTGAGGATGGCGAATTGCTGGTCAAAAGTGGCATCATTTTTAAGGGGTATTATAAAAACCCGGAAGCGACTGCTAATACGATTCAAGATGGTTGGCTACACACGGGTGACATTGCCACCGCGTTTGAAGATGGCTCGTACAGCATTGTAGACCGTAAGAAAGACATCATTATCAACGCTGCCGGCAAAAACCTGTCGCCAAGTTTGATAGAGAACACCATGAAGGCGAGTCCGTATATCAAGGAATGTATCTGTATCGGCGACCAACAGCGCTATGTGGTGGCCCTCATTCAGATTGACTATGACACCGTGACAACATGGGCAGAAAGCAAACAAATTTCCTATACTACCTTTAAGTCGTTGAGCGAGAACCCTGACATCTATCGATTGATTTCCGACGAAGTGGCGGCTGGGAATGCACGATTGGCACGGGTGGAACAAATTAAGAAATTTGCTTTGTTAACCAAAGAATTGGACCATGATGATGGTGAAGTGACAGCGACTATGAAAATACGTCGCAGCATTATTGCCAAGCAATATGTAAGGGAGATAGAGAAGCTTTACGAAGATACACCTGAATAAGGTATGGTGTTTCTAATCCGTTTGGGGCCATTCTAATGCGCCCAAGGCGCGCAATGTAAGAGGTGTTCTATGGCACTTTCTACATCCGAGCAGATGCGATGGCGTTTACTCGTTGATTCAGACACAGACAGGGATACCGTTGCCTTTGTTTTGCCCTATTTTTCAGAGGGTAAAACCGGTGAATTGCTCTTGGAAACCAATGTAGTAACCCCCCATTATTCTCAACCCCGTGCTGAAATGCACTGGTCTCATGATGACCTAGACCTCTTTTTGTCCATGCTCAGTGGCTTGGGTAAACCCACCAAGAACGACATTGTTCTCAACTTTAGTGATCCTGCTGTTATCACCCTGATACAGGTTGTCGCATCCGCACGGTTTGCGGTTGAAACCGATCTTACTGCGGTGATCATGGATCCCTCTCCTATACTGACAACGATGTCGGTGGCTATTGGCAATCTGGTAGCGATTCACTCCACTAAGGGCGCCACACTGGCGGTTCTTGCGCAAATAACACCTGAGACAGCAAAGTGCGTCATGCTTGAGCCCTTTGTCCACCCGAACATTCACAGGTCATTGCAACAGCACGAGGTGGTTTCGGTGCCAAAGACGGCGGTTATGCCTGTGGAATGGGAATTGTTTGTTGGTGCACCCGAATCAAGGGTGCATTGAATGCTCTGTATAGGATCCTTTATGCAGATTGGTCTGTCGATTGAAGGAGTCAAACGATGAGTACACCAGTAAAAATATTTGTTCTGGACACCAATGTTTTGATTCATGACCCCAACGCGCTGTTCAACTTTGAAGAGCACGATGTCTATATTCCCATGATCGTGTTGGAAGAATTAGACCGGTTAAAATCGGGTCCATCACAGGTTGCAGCAGATGCACGCCAAGCAGTGCGGGCAGTGGATGGTGTTCTGTTCAATTCTGGGCATCTGCAGGTCACTCAGGGTGTGCCGATAAAGGCCACTGTGAACGACGAGGGCAAGGGGAGACTCTTTATCCAGATGTCTGGCAGTGACATTGCCCACAATGGTGAAACCAGCAGCCAGAAAAATGACAATCAAATCATTCATGATGTGGTTGCGCTACAGGCACAGATGGCAGACAGGCCCGTTATTTTGGTTACCAAGGATATCAATATGCGCCTTAAAGCCAAGGGCGGTGGCATTGATGCCGAGGATTATCAAAACGACCAGCTCATAACAGACATTGAACGGCTAACGACGGGTTACCACGTCGTCACAGGCTCATTCTGGGAGCGCATGGAGGCCATTGAACCGCAAAAATGACTGGGGACAGCCAGCAATTGGTTTCCCTAGCGGTATTGGCGCAGATCATTGAGGCGCCTTTTTACGTGAATCAATTTATCACTGATGAACGAGAATTTGTGGGTCGCATTAAGGCTGTAGATACCCAGTATGCCAGCATAGAACTGCTCAATACGGGTATTTTGATGCGCCAAAAGGTCTGGGGGCTGATGCCGCGCGATTTGTTACAGGCGATGGCCATGTACCTCATCATGGACCCCAATATCGATATGGTAGCGCTCAATGGACCAGCGGGCAGTGGTAAAACCATTCTGGCCTTGGCCTGTGCATTAGAGCAAACCATGGAATCAAAACTCTTTAAACGCATTATTGCGACCCGAAGCACACGGGGACTGGATGAGGACATCGGTTTCTTACCGGGCACAGAAACCGAGAAAATGACCCCTTGGTTGGGGGCCTTTACCGACAATTTAGAGGCCTTGCACTCTGAAGATATCGACCCCAGTGGGAGTTCGGACTATATCGACAGCAATGTGCCCATTCTGTTTAAGTCCCTCAACTTTGTTCGGGGACGCAGCTTTCAACACAGTTTCTTAATCGTGGATGAAGCGCAGAATCTGACGCCCCACCAGATCAAAACCATCGTTACCCGCGCAGGCGAAGGCACCAAGGTCATCTGTCTGGGTAATCTGGCACAAATAGACACGCCTTACCTCAGACCCACCAGCTCTGGTCTTACCTATATGAGCGAGCGGTTTAAGGGTTTTGAACATGGCGGCGCAGTGACCCTGGTGGGTGTTGCACGGAGCCGTTTGGCTGAATATGCCGAGTTGCACCTCTAATTGGCAGGGTTACATTAGAGCGATCCGTGGCTCAGGGCGCACAGGGGCAGGGCATGGATTAACAGGAATGAAGGGGGTGACAGTGTAATTCTGCTGTCAGCTCTGGACATTGTGCGGTGCATTTTGTTCAATGGAACTCTCTTTTCAGGGTAGAACCGCACCATGATTGAAGTAATTGTAATCGACGACCATGATCTTGTCAGGATGGGCATCTGCCGCCTTCTGGGTGATGTGTCTGGATTAAAGGTCGTTGCCGAGGGGCGGTCTGGCGAAGAGGCCGTTGTGCTGGCGAAACAATTTCAACCCGATGTTATGTTGATGGATGTCAGAATGCCGGGCATGGGTGGTTTGGAAGCCACACGTAAAATCAAAAAGCAGTATCCTGAAATCGCTATCCTCACGGTTACCGCCTGCATTGGCGATCCCTATCCCTCCAAGCTGTTACAGGCAGGTGC
>CAWUUZ010000324.1:0-3654 GCA_963925745.1 uncultured Pseudomonadales bacterium | reverse complement strand
CTGACAGCTCACCGCGATCCAAAATAACATGGGCTCGGGCCAGCGCACCTTCATGGTCAAAGAAATAAGAGCCGTTGGTGCCAAAATCATGGTCGCCCATGGCAAACACATTGGCCTGATTGACGATACTGGCTTGGTCATTACCCACCCGTACCTTGTCTTCTCTCAGATTCTTGGCAATGCTGCGACCCTTCATCCAGGTATCACCTTCTTGGGTGTGACCAAAGGCTTCATGCGCGATAACGCCAGTGACATCAGGACCAGTGATGATAGGATATCGGCCGGGCACCAACTTCTGTGCCTTCGACAATTTAAAACCCCGGGCAACCAGCTCTTGCTGGCTTTGGGCGTCTAACTGGGCAATTTCAAATCCGCCCATGCCGCCGGAGACTTCTCTACTCGACTGACCTGTAGGGGTAACCGCCTGTGCGTATAACAGGGTAGTGGGAAGCACCTGCGCCATGTTTTTGTTGCGATCGACAAAGACGTTGACGGTAAGGACCTGGCGTAACATCACCATGACGTCAGCAAAGGGCTGATAACCCAGGTCGGGATGCGCTGCCAGATAGGCATCTGCCTGAGTAAGCAGGGCGCTACGCAGGCCTTTGGCCAAGGCACTAAAGTCGGTCATGGTCTTTTCTGACGGCAGAATTGTGCAGCGCACACCAAAGGTCATCTCTGTGGTGGCATCAAGGCTCTCAGGTATTTGATCGGTAAATTCTGTATCAAGACCCAGCGCCAGTTCGTCAGACCACTGGGTTGGCTGATAGCCCGCAGTGGCGTTTAGCGGTGCCTGCCGTGCGACATCATCGCGAAAAGACTGTGCCGTTTTGAGCAGGTGGGCTTCATCTAACTGGTTGGTGCTGCGCTCATAGTGAACACCCTCTACCAGTATGCGAAACACCATGCCACGGTCAGAACTGTGGTCTGTGCTTTCACTGCGTGCCGCAGTAAAACCCTTTCTGGTGGTTTGTTCTAACCACACAAAGGCATACCACTGCTGTTCCATACCAGCTTCTAGCACCGACAACAGTGTGGGCATGAGGGTGCGCAATGCTTGTAAATTGTTTGGGAAAACGGTTCTTTGTTTCATCAATGTATTCCTAATCGGTTTGGCCAGGTGTGATCGCTGGCGGAACAGGCTTAATTGCCCGCGATTTTGACCCCAGCCTTGATCAACAGGGCGTTGGGTCCGACATAGCCTATGGCCGACTCAAAGGTACTGGCCACATTGTTCAGATGGCACGACTGGTTGCTTAGGCGAAAGTCGCTGAGGTTTTCTCGGATACTGCCCGACACCACACCACCCTTTAACATGCCCACAAAGCGTCCGTTTTCGTACAGCTTGCCCAGTTTGATTTCGCTACTCCAGGTCAGGGTGTTGTCATTGACCAACAGCGACGCGAACGACAGGATTTCAATACACTGGGGTACGCTTTCAATCAGCTGTTGTTTCGAGACAGAACCCAAGGCAACCACCATGTTGCCAGATACGGTATTGACGGGCTTGTTCAAATAGGCAGACATACGGCTGTCAACAAACTGGTGTCGCACCACATTCTGCTCAACCATCAAGCCTTTGGCAGTCGGCAAGCCTTCAGAGGTGAAGGCGGCACTTTGGGCCATGACGGGAATAAAGGGGTCCAGTGTAACCGTCAGTTGGTCAGAATCAGCCGAGAGCGTAAGCGTATTGAGCTGATCGCCCGGCACCATGTGCGGTCCTTTTCGATACTCAGCGTTGGCATTCAGCTGACCTTCTATGGCACTCAAGAAGGCGGCAATGCTGTGTTTGTCGACCAGAATACAGGCGTTGTCCTGAGACTTGGGAACCTGTGTCTCACCAATACCCAAGGCCTCTTGCACCGCTTCATCAATAAACCCCGTGAGGTTTGCATCATCAATGCTCACCGATTTCCGATACTGCAGCACCTCCTGGGTGTTTGGCAGCGGAAGCTTTTCTAGGGCAATCTCAAAATACACATCAGAAGCCGTTTGCGTGGCCTGAATGCCCGTTGAGGTTTCCATATAGGAGGTGTCGATATTGGTAAACAGCTCTGCACTGTTGATCACAACACCTGACACGCTGGCAGCCTTCTGCGCCACCGTTTTTGCCAGGGCAGCATGCTCAGCAGCGAGGTTGTCGCTCAATTTTGGGTCAGAGGTCTGGACCTTCGCATAGGGCTCAGCGCTGGGTGTGGCCATATCCCACAGCGGGTTTTGTGACATCAGGGCATTATCAAAGGCCATACGAATCTGCGGGGCGAGCGGTTGCGTGGCATCAATGTCGCAGCTACCGACGCCCTGAAGGTTGTCCTGTCGTGCATAGACAATGGCGGTGTAACTCAGGTCTTCAACACTGCGTTTCTGATAGGGCTTTAAACCCACAACAGAATCGCCCAGCATCAGGCTTTGCTCAGACTGTTTTTGATCTGCGGTGAGTTTCCACCCATAGAACTGCGATCCTAGGTCCGCTTGACTGGCGGCCAGTGCGGCTCTGAGATCTGAAATAAAGGGCATGTTTCCAAGTGACATAATGGTTTCCATGGTAGGTTTTAACAATGCATCCATTTTAGGTAAAAACCACCCTAGGCGACACCCCTGAGTCGACAATTAACAGCAGAAACCCAATAACCCCTTGTTACAGGGCGCTGATGTTTGCGGGTTCTTTTGTGGTACATTTCTGCCCTACCTGCGCCGATAGGCGTCTGCCCTGTCACTCTGAGCTACCGAATTAGCTGGCAACGGAATCACCCATGACCTTGAGTTTTACCTTTTTCGCGCCCTTTATAACGGGTCTTGCGACCGGCGCCGGTCTTATCATCGCCATTGGTGCCCAAAATGCCTTTGTACTGACGCAGGGCGTTAGACGCGAATTTCATTGGCCCATCGCGGGTCTGTGCAGCCTGATTGATACCGTTCTTATTGTCTTGGGTGTAGCGGGAATGGGCCTGGTCATCGACCAGTCACCGCACCTACTAACACTGGTGACCTGGGGCGGGGTGCTGTTTTTGCTCTGGTATGGTGCCAATGCGTTGCGATCTGCATTAAAAACCGAGTCGCTCAGGGTGCGATCTCGGGGTGTTAAAGATCTCAAAACGGCTCTGCTAACCACCCTGGCACTCAGCCTGCTCAACCCCCATGTATATCTTGATACCGTGGTTTTATTGGGCAGCATTGGCGGTCGTTATCCGCTAGCCGAACGCTATTGGTTTGGTGCCGGTGCAGCGCTATTTTCCTTTATCTGGTTTTTCGCACTGAGCTTGGGTGGGCGTTGGCTTGCACCCATTTTTGAAAAGCCAATGGCCTGGCGCGTGCTCGATGGGGTTGTTTGGCTGATGATGTGGGGTCTGGCGTTGGGGCTGATAGTGGATGTGCTTTCCCAATAAAGGCGCCACGCTCAATCAACGAAGCGTGCCTGCACGTGGCGCGGGTATTTCGGTCTAGGATTTTTCCTTTAACAGATCCCGTATCTCGGTCAAAAGCAGTTCCTCTTTAGACGGCTGTGCCGGTGGTTTTGGCGCAGGGTGCCCCAAGGCCACCCTGATGAGGCCGATATAACAACACACAATCAGCTAGGACTTATCTTTTAACAAATCCCGAATTTCCGTCAAAAGCAGTTCCTCTTTAGACGGTTGTGCAGGTGCCTTTAAGCCC
>CAWUUZ010000323.1:0-2710 GCA_963925745.1 uncultured Pseudomonadales bacterium | reverse complement strand
GCCAAATACATCATTGGAAGGATCTTCACTTCACCATTAACCGCCATAGGTCGGTCTTGGATTTTGTGCATACCCAGAATACCAGTCTGCGGGGGTGTTAAAATGGGCGTAGACATCAGGGAACCAAAGACACCACCGTTGGTGATGGTAAAGGTACCACCCTGAAGCTCTTCCAATCCCAAGGCACCCTTTTGTGCGCGGGTACCAAAATCACGAATCTGTGCTTCAGTTTCAGCCAAACTCATGTTTTCAACACTGCGTAAAACAGGAACCACCAAACCACGGTTTGAAGACACTGCGATACCGATGTCCTGGTAGCCGTGGTAAACCACATCGTCTCCGTCGATCGACGCATTGACGTCTGGGAAACGCTTAAGCGCTTCACTGGTCGCCTTAACAAAGAAAGACATGAAACCCAAACGGGTGCCATTGTGGGTCTTTTCAAACAGATCTTTGTACTGCGAACGCAAATCCATCACTGGCTTCATGTTGACTTCGTTAAAGGTAGTCAACAAGGCTGCTGTCGCCTGAGCATCGACCAAACGCTTGGCAATACTCTTGCGCATCCGGGTCATAGGAACGCGTTTTTCGACCTTTCCATCGGTACCAGACACAACCACCGCTGCTGGGCTCGATACTTCGACAACCATCGGTTTGCCCACTTCGCGGGTTTCGATAAATGCCACAACATCTTCTTTGGTAATGCGGCCACCCTTTCCAGAGCCAGCTACCTTTGCCACATCAATCTGATTGTCATCGACCAAACGTCGTGCTGCAGGACTTAGCGAGGCGTCATTTGTCTCAGCGACGGGATCGACTTTTGCAGCGGCAACAGGGGCTGCTACAGCGGCATCACCCTCTTCAAAGCGCGCAATGACTTCAAGGCTCAATACGGTATCGCCTTCGCCTTTGAGACATTCAACCAACACACCATTCTCAGGCGCGACAACTTCTAGAACCACTTTATCCGTTTCAATATCAACCAAAAGTTCATCGCGTTTCACCGCGTCACCAGGCTTTTTATGCCAGGTTGCGATGCTGCCGTCCGCAACGGACTCAGGAAATTGGGGTGCTTTTATTTCAATTGCCATGTTGTATTCCTTAATCTTCTCAATGCGGACCTGAATTACGGCTTGTAAAACAGGGCTTCTTCAATCAATTTGTTTTGCTGCAAAACGTGCAACGCCATGTAACCTGCTGCCGGTGCCGCTGACGCGTCACGACCAGCATATCCCAAATACAGTGTCGGTGAGATTCGGTGCAAAGCGCGGCGAATATGGTGCTGGCTACTGTACCATGCACCTTGGTTCATAGGCTCTTCCTGACACCAGACCACATCTTTCACATCTGTAAACTCAGAGAGCACCTTGTCTAACACAGTTTCAGGAAAGGGGTACAGCTGTTCAATTCGAACAATCGCCACATTATCAATACCTTCATTGTGTCGACGATCAACCAACTCAAAGTAGACCTTGCCACTACAGAGCACAACGCGATCCACTTTCTTAGGATCGATTTCTGCCTTGGTTTCGCCAATCACGGTTTGAAAATGCCCAGTCGCCAGCTCTTCTAGGGTGCTGACGGCATCTTTGTGGCGTAACAAACTCTTGGGAGACATGACCACCAACGGCTTGCGTAAATTCCGCAGCGCCTGTCGTCTGATCATGTGGTAGACCTGTGCTGGTGTCGACGGGACACAAACCTGGATGTTTTGTTCTGCACAGAGCTGCAAATAACGCTCTAAACGCGCAGAGGAATGCTCTGGCCCCTGACCCTCATAGCCATGGGGAAGCAACATCACAAGGCCACACAATCGACCCCATTTGTGCTCACCACTGGTAATAAATTGGTCAATCACCACCTGAGCGCCGTTTGCAAAATCACCAAACTGTGCTTCCCAAATGACCAAGGTATCTGGCGCAGTGGTCGAATAGCCATATTCATAGGCCAACACCGCTTCTTCAGACAGGAAGGAGTCATACAGGGAGAACTTTGCCTGTTCGGGATGCAAATGCGCCAATGGCGTATAGGTTGAGCCATCTTTGTTGTGGTGCAAGACCGCATGTCGGTGCACAAAGGTGCCGCGACCCACATCCTGACCGGTAATACGAATCGGGTTGCCTTTTTCAAGTACCGTTGCATAGGCCAACATTTCAGCAAAGCCCCAATTGATTGGCATCGCACCTGCCGCCATTTTCAATCGGTCATCAACAATCTTTGAAACCTGCTTTTGAACCACAAAACCATCTGGGGTTGTGTTGATCTTGGTACCCAATTCTTTTAAATAAGACAGGTCTGCTGAGGTATCAAATTCATCGGTAAAGGGCTGATTGAGGTAAGGCGTCCAATCAACAAATAACGACCGGTTAGGCTTCATAACCAATGCTTTGGCAACATGCTTTCCGTCAGCAAGCGCGGTTCTGTAGTCTTCTGCCACCTTTAACAGTGCTTCTTCATTGAGAACGCCCTGCTCTACCAATGCCTGACCATAGATCTGAACGGTGGTTTTTTGGCGACGGATTTTCTCATACATGACCGGTTGGGTCATAGAAGGCTCATCGGCTTCATTGTGGCCGCGACGGCGGTAACACATCAAATCAATGACCACATCTTTTTTGAACTGTTGGCGGTAATCGACAGCCAGCTGGGTGACAAATACCACGGCTTCAGGGTCATCACCATTGACATGAAAGATAGGCGCCTGAACCAT
>CAWUUZ010000322.1:0-2828 GCA_963925745.1 uncultured Pseudomonadales bacterium | reverse complement strand
ACCATGCCGCAACCCATAACTTCGAGCCAACCTGTTTGCTTACAAATACGACAGCCCTTACCACTACACATCACACATTCCATATCCACTTCAGCCGATGGCTCTGTGAATGGGAAGAAGGATGGACGGAAACGCACGCCGAGGTCCTTTTCAAAAAAGACCTGTAAAAACTGTTCAACCGTTCCTTTCAAATCTGCAAAGGAAACATGCTCGCTGATCAACAACCCTTCCATCTGATGGAACATGGGGGTATGGGTAATGTCTGAATCACAGCGGTATACCTTGCCTGGGCAAATAATACGGATCGGACCATTGCCCTGCTCCATCACACGCACCTGAACGGGTGATGTGTGGGTTCTCAATAGGGTGTGCGCATCAAAATAAAAGGTATCGTGCATGGCACGTGCCGGATGGTGTGCTGGAATATTCAAGGCTTCGAAGTTGTGGTAATCGTCTTCGATCTCAGGACCCTCGGCGACGTCGTAACCGATGGAGGTGAAAAAATCTTCCATGCGTTGCAACGTACGGGTCACGGGATGCAAACCGCCGGTATGCTGTCCACGGCCTGGCAAGGTGACATCAATGGACTCGTTAGCAAGACGGGCTTCTAACACCGCCGACTCTAACGCGTCTTTACGGGCATCTAAAAACTGTTGTACGTCTTCTTTGGCAACGTTGATGCGTGCGCCCGCAGCGGGACGGTCAGCGCCATCAAGCTTACCCAGACCTTTTAACAACTGGGTGATTGCACCCTGTTTACCCAAATAGTGCACCCGCACCTGATCGAGCGCTGCTTGATCGTTAGCAGCGGAAACAGCCGCTTTGGCCTCAGTGACCAACTGTGGCAAATTTTCCATGAATAGTGGCTCCAGCTTTTCAGCTATTATCGTTGTCGTTTCCGACCCTGTGACGTGTTTAAAAGAGGTTTTGACAGCTTTTTTAGCCCGAAACGGATTTCCGTTTGGCTTAAAGCGAATAGCAGACCCTCAGACCGTAAATAATGCGCCTACAACTATAGGGATTCAGCGTAAATAAGCAACCAAATTTCCTGTCATATCAGGAGTTTAGTAACAATTTTGGTGATTTTTTGTGCAGCAGGTTTGCATGGCATTGCGCCTGATACAGAAGGAAGCGTTGCCACAGCTCACATCCTGCAATCGCCCCAAATGACAGGCGAAAAAAAAGCAGCCAATGGCTGCTTTTTCTTTTCAGGAGCAATTAAGCTGCCAAAGCCTTCTTAGCGCGTTCTGCCAAAGCAGCAAATGCCGCCTTTTCGAATACTGCTAGGTCAGCCATAACCTTACGGTCAATTTCGACATTTGCTTTCTTCAGACCATTGATGAAACGGCTGTATGACAAGCCATTTACACGAGCCTGAGCATTGATTCGGATAATCCAAAGTGCACGGAACTGACGCTTTCTCTGGCGACGGTCACGATATGCATACTGACCAGCCTTGATGACTGCCTGTTTCGCTACACGGAATACTCGACTGCGGGCACCGTAGTAACCTTTAGCCAATTTCAGAATCTTTTTATGTCTACGACGTGCTACCACGCCACGCTTTACACGTGCCATTCGTTATCTCCTCAACCTTACAAATATGGCAACATACGTTCGACCAATGGTCGATCGGATGCATTTACCTGGCTAGTACCACGCAATTGACGCTTACGCTTGGTAGTCATTTTTGTCAGGATGTGGCTTTTAAACGCAGATTTGCGTTTGATTCCGTTTGCAGTGCGCTTGAAGCGTTTTCCAGCACCTGAATTGGATTTCATTTTCGGCATGTTAATCTCCTAAATTACCGGTTAGTTAGGCCTAAGCCTAGGACAACCCACCCGGCATGAAATCCTGCGCCGGGGAGGGCTCCAGAGGGCTTCCCCTCTTCTGATTCTGTCAGACAGAACCAGAGCGCGGCAGTTTACTGATTTATCAGCAAAAAGCCAGCGTTGCATGACAAAAACCCCGGAAAACCGAGGTCTTTATACAATAGCGGTATTATTTCTTCTTGATCGGCGCGATAACCATGGTCATCTGGCGCCCTTCCATCTTTGGACGCTGCTCAACAACAGCAATTTCTTTCAGGTCAGTTTCAATGCGCAGCAACAGATCCATACCCAGTCTCTGGTGAGCCATTTCACGGCCTCTGAATCTCAGTGTTACCTTGCCTTTATCACCACCTTCAAGAAAGCGTGTTAAGGCTTTCAGCTTGATCTGATAATCGCCAATATCGGTATTGGGGCGGAATTTCATTTCCTTGACCTGAACAACGGTCTGCTTTTTCTTAGCAGCGTTCTTGGCTTTCTTCTCTTCGTAGAGTTTCTTGCCAAAGTCCATGATCTTACAAACGATCGGATCTGCATTTGAAATCTGAACCAAATCCATACCTACAGATTGGGCTCTGGCGATGGCGTCGGGGAAACTCACAACACCTAATTGCTCACCGTTTTCATCAATCAAACGCACTTCAGATGCCACAATGTTCTCGTTCACATTGGTGCGATTATCTGTCTTTTTTACACTGCCGCGTGGTTTCAGGGTTATTTCTCCGTACCTGTTATAGTGACTAATCGTGCTTTCTTGGCTACTTCTGATTGCAACAGGGTTACAAAATCAGCGAGAGGCATTGCTCCGAGGTCTACTCCGGATCTTGTCCTTACAGCCACAGTACGATTTTCGACTTCCTTATCGCCACAAACGAGCAAATAAGGAATTTTTTGAAGCGTATGTTCGCGAATCTTAAAGCCGATCTTCTCGTTTCTCAAGTCGACCTCTGCTCTAAACCCACTATTTTCTAACGAATCTTTGATTTCTTGACAATAATC
>CAWUUZ010000321.1:0-2935 GCA_963925745.1 uncultured Pseudomonadales bacterium | reverse complement strand
GTATTCGCCATCATGCGGTCACGCCAGCGTTCTATCTGTTGATAGAGTTGGCTGTGTGCTTCAGAAGAAGGGTCGAGCAGGTCTAGGGCGTGCTGTATCGCTTCATAATCGGTATTGCGCATCAGTTTACCGACATACTGTGTGTGTCTGCGTTTGGCTTCATGCTGAGAAAGGCGTTTCCATTCTTCAACGGCCAGCAGAATGACATCACTCAGGGGCAGTGTATCCAGCTGTTGCTTGTTTAGGGACATCACTTTAAGACCCAATTCTTGCAGGGCAATCATGTCGCGCTTTATCTGCGATTTACTAATCTCATTCTCGTCATAGAGATCATCATCAGGTGTTTGATTGTTCATACAGCACTCACAGTAGGTACCAGCTCGCTAAACCCAGTAACGTAAAAAATCCAACCGCATCAGTCACGGTGGTCAAGATAACACTCCCACTTAACGCGGGATCAATATTCCAGTATTTTAACAGCACTGGCAGGGCAGCTCCACACAGTTTGGCAATAGCAACGTTAACAAAGATCGCAATGCCAGCAATAATGGACAATCCTGGATTGGCAAACAGGAGATAGGCGATGCTTGCGGTAACAAGGGCCCACAGAGCACCATTGAGAGCGCCTACGCCTAATTCTCGTCCGAGCAGCCAATAGAAGTTCTCTGAGTTGATCTGATTCATGGCCTGGGCACGAATAACCAAGGTTAGGGTCTGGCTCCCCGCAACACCTCCCATGCTGGCTACAACGGGGTTTAAGACTGCCAAGGCGGTGATAACCGCAATGGCATCTTCAAAGTTTAGGATAACCGCAGCGGCAATAAAGGCCGTAGCCAAGTTAATGCCCAGCCAGACAGCGCGGCTACGCGCGCTTTTCATGACGGGTGCAAAGGTGTCAGCGTCTTCATCCAAACCCGCCATACTCATCACGGTATGGTCAGCGTCTTCTTGAATAACGTCAACGATGTCGTCAATCGAAATCTGTCCAAGCAAAATACCTGAGGCATCGACAACGGGCGCAGACAATAGGTCGTGTTTGGCAAACAGCTGCGCGACTTCCATATCATCGGTTTCTGCAGGAATGCCTTCGATATCACTGTTCATCACCTCACGAACGGTGGACTCGGGATCCGCAGTAACCAATACATGTAGGGGTAATATGCCCACATACTGGTCGCTTCGGTTGACGACGAAAATGGCATCAAACTGATCAGGCAAGTCATTTTGGCGTCTTAGAAAGCGCAAAATAACATCCAGGGTGACGTTTGCCCGTACCTTGATGAGGTCCGGGTTCATCAATCCGCCGGCAGTATCTTCAGGCCAAGCCAGCAGCTCTTCAACTTCCCGTCGGTATTCTGGCTCCATGTTATGGAGAATCAGATTCCGCTGTGCTTCAGGCAGTTGCTGCAGAATGTCGGTCAGGTCGTCAGAGTCGAGCTCTTGCGTCGACACAAGAACCTGTTCAGGGCTCATGTCTGTTAGGAACTTTATCTGGAGGTCGTCACCAAGGTGCGTTGCAACTTCGCCCTTTTGGTTTTCCGGGATAGCTTCCCACAAATCCATTCGAACTTTATCGGGTGTCGACTCGATGATGTGTGCAACATCCACCGCATCAAGCTCTTCCGACAAAATTGATTCGATAACGGGCAGGTCATTGCCGTCTAGCGCTTCCAGAAGTTTTTGGCGGATCTGATCAAACTGCTGCTGCTCAAGTACGGCCATTGAGATTCCTAAAGAGAAATTATTGTTATGATCTTAATGCTGTGAAATTTAGTCAAATAGGGTGGTGCGACTGTGCCGGTTTCTATTCTGCTTCATCAAAACGATTTTCGATGAGTGTTGTCAGAGCGTCGAGCGCTTCCTGCTCGTCATCACCGTTAATCACCAGTTCTAACGTAGCACCCTTTGCCGCGGCAAGCATCATGATGGACATAATGCTTTTGCCATCGACGTCCTTCTCACCGTATTTTACCCGCACATTGCTGCCAAAACGGCTAGCAACGTTCACAAACTTTGCGGCCGCACGTGCGTGCAGTCCCAGTTTGTTGATAACGGTTAGCTGTTTGTTGAGCATGCTGATGTGCCTTTAGTCTAGAGGGTTGCTATAAAGAATCAGTGTCTAATTCGCGGTGTCGTTTTTGTATATTACTAAAACGACTATAAAAAGCTTCAGTTAATAGTTCAACCAGATAAACCGATCTGTGTTGGCCACCGGTACAACCTATGGCTACCGTTAAGTAGCTGCGGTTATTTTCTGAAAAACGGGTTACCCAACGGTCAATAAAGTCGTGGATATCTTGAAACATCAAATTGACATCAGGCTCGGCGGCTAGAAAATCTTGAACCGGTTTGTCCATGCCTGTGAAGCCACGCAAATTTGGGTCCCAAAAGGGGTTTGGCAAGCACCGAACATCAAACACAAAGTCAGCATCGCGCGGCAATCCAAATTTAAAGCCAAAGGACTCAATTAAAAGCGCGATCTCTCGGTTATCGACACCTGCAACACGTGTCTGAATGAGTTGCCGCAGGCTTTGAACTGACAACGGGGTGGTATCGACAAGCAGGGTAGCAAGTTGGTGAACAGGCGCTAACAGCAAGCTTTCGCGGTTGATTGCCTCTACCAAAGATACCTGTGCACTCGAGAGGGGATGCTTTCGACGCGATGCGGAATACCGCTGTAATAACACATCGTTTTGGGCATCGAGAAAAACAATATCAATAGCCAAACCACTGTTTTCTAGGTCTTCAACCACAGAAGGAAAGGTTGCGAGATCGCTGGCCTCATTTCGCGCATCGATACAGAGAGCCACTTTTTTGTGTAACCCAGACGCTTCACAATGGCGCGCCAGTACGGGCAGTAATTTTGCGGGAAGGTTGTCAACACAATAGTAGCCTAGGTCTTCTAGCGCTTGAAGCGCAGCAGATTTTCCAGAGC
>CAWUUZ010000320.1:0-3586 GCA_963925745.1 uncultured Pseudomonadales bacterium | reverse complement strand
CTATCGCTGCAGCTTCAGGGAGGGTTGGCAAGGCTATAAATCGATTATGAGAACAGTGATTGCTACAGCAGCGCCTTCATGGCGCGCTTATAGAGCAGTGCTGCCATAGCACTTTGGCACGAGCTGATTGGGGGAACCCACTTGTACGATAACATATATGTTATTAATATATTTCTGGGTGGCAAAACATCACTACAGTGATTCGCTGATTAAAATAATGAGATGTAAAAATGGCATTAACACGAGAATTTAAAGAGACCGTCTTAGAACTTTGCAAAGATCCTGCATACCGCAAGGGCTTGCTGCTTGAGGCACTCGAGACGTATCTTGAAGGTGACGTCGCTTTTGGCAACGCTCTGTTAAGGGATTATCTCAACGGTACGCAAGCCTTCGCCACGGTATCCGCTAAACTTCAGATTCAGGAAGCAAGCCTGAGGCGCATGGTCGGACCAAAAGGCAATGCGACCGCTAAAAACCTGTTTCGCCTTTTCAAACTCTGTAATGACCGTGAAGGCATAGATGCCGCCCATGTGCACCTTTCAGATCGGGTCCGTAACCAAGCAACATCCGCTTAATGCAACTGGCGATAATGCGCCGCTGTCTAGGGCTAAGCCCGAAACGCTTGCAGAGTAATGAGTCGGTAACCCATGTGAAAGCGCTCTGCTTATGACCGGTTGCAACAGAGATTCATGCCCTCACCACAATATGCGATTTTCACACAGGATTGACTGAATTAACTGACTATGTATTCGCACAGTGCGGTAGGTAATTAATTTTCCGTTCGAAAGACAAAAGGCAGGTGTTATATTACTGTAGACACCTTACCTAACTGAGACCGATCTCACGATGAACCAAAGCAGCCGACAGGAACTGATTCTCGCCAAGACCACTGAAAAGGGCTTTGTGACCATTGATGAATTGGTTGATACCTTCATGGTGACGCCGCAAACCATCCGTCGAGATCTTAACCAGCTGGCTAACCAAAACAAGATAAATCGGCACCATGGTGGCGCTGGCGTGATATCCAGCACACAAAATACGGCTTATAAGACGCGCAAAGAAAGCAATTCCCTAGCCAAGCAGCGAATCGCAATAGCCATTGCTCAGATGATTCCGGATGGTTCGTCTTTGTTTATCAATATCGGAACGACCACTGAAAGTATCGCCACCGCATTGCTAGATCACAAACACCTTCGCGTTGTAACCAATAGCCTGCACGTTGCTGCGATCTTAAGCGCCAAAGAAGACTTTAATGTCATTATCGCCGGCGGTGAGGTGCGATTTCATGATGGCGGCATTGTCGGTGAAGCGACGTCAGATTTTATCAACCAATTTAAGATGGATTTTGGCATCATGGGAATCAGTGGTATCCATGAAGATGGCACCCTGCTTGATTTTGACTACCGCGAAGTGCGCAACGCGCGCACGATCATCAACAACTCTCATAAGGTCTTTCTTGCCGCTGATCACACCAAGTTCGGTCGAAGCGCGATGGTGCGGTTGGGCAATGTGAGCGAGGCTGACGATCTGTTTACCGACCAAAAACCAGCGCCCCAAATCTTGGAACTTTTGGAAGCCCACCAGGTAAACCTGCATATTCTTTGAAAAACCACTAACCCGAAACAGATTATAACTCAGGCGGTTATTTCGCCTTAAAATATTCGTAAGCGAACATTTAGATGCTATAGTGACCACATAATGTTCATATAGGAACTTTCTGAGGTGATTATGACTGATAAATCTGCGTCCTATGACGTTTTTGTAATAGGCGGTGGGATCAATGGTGTGGGCATCGCGGCTGATGCTGCCGGGCGAGGTTTGCGGGTTGCTCTCTGTGAAATGAATGATTTGGCCTCAGCAACTTCTTCACATAGCAGTAAATTAATTCATGGTGGACTTAGGTACCTAGAATACTATGAATTTAGACTGGTCTTGGAAGCCCTGTCCGAAAGGGAAGTTTTATTAAAGAAGGCACCGCACATAGTCCAGCCAATGCGGTTTAGATTGCCTTATCAACCGCACCTAAGGCCGGCATTCATGTTGCGTACCGGTCTGTTTATTTATGACCACCTAGGCAAAAGAACAACATTACGTGGCAGCCAAAGCATTAAGTTTGGCCAAGAAAGTGTGTTGGTTCCAGAAATTACCAAGGGATTTGAATACTCCGACGCACAGGCTGACGATTCTCGGTTGGTTATTATCAATGCCATGGCTGCCGAAGCCCAAGGAGCGCTTATTATGACGCGCACCCGATGCATCAATGCCAGAAGGACCGACGGGCACTGGGAAATCGAATTGGAAAATACCGAGACGGGTGAACGGTCGCTCATTTTTAGCAAAGCGGTCGTCAATGCAGCAGGCCCCTGGGTTGAAAATATATTCGGCCAGGTGTTTAACGCCAAATGCCCTCAGGCTACGCGATTGGTCAAGGGGAGCCACATCATTGTTCCCAAGCTACATAATGAACCTGAGGCATACATTGTTCAAAACAGCGACAACCGCATTGTCTTTGTCATTCCCTATGAAACTGATTTCTCTCTCATTGGTACGACCGATGTTGAAATCGACGGTGACCCGGCGCAGGCCAAAATTTCTGACAATGAAGTCGATTATTTACTCGATATCACCAACGACTACTTTAACCGAAAGATCACGAGAGACGATGTCGTACACAGCTTTTGTGGTGTAAGGCCGCTTCTTGATAACAACGAAACTGATGCACAGGCGGTTACGCGAGACTATACCTTTGAAATTCAGACGGACCGTGGCGCGCTGCCCTTGCTGTCTATATTTGGGGGGAAACTGACAACCTATCGAAAACTGGCTGAGTCGGCTTTGAAGGCACTCAAACCGTATTTCAACAGCATGGGAAAAAACTGGACGCGGGACGCCATACTGCCGGGTGGTGATTTTGAGTCTATGGAAGCCCTGTTACGCCAATTAGCGGAAGCCCATAGCTGGGCACCTGATCAGTTGCTCGCACGGTTGGCGCGGACCTACGGCACAAAATCCTTTGTCATGCTGGCGCAGTCAAAAACAATTGACGATCTAGGTATGTGCTTTAGCGACGATCTGTATAAAATCGAAGTTGACTATGTGATGGACTGTGAATGGGCAAAAACCGTAGACGATGTGATATGGCGCAGAACAAAATTGGGTTTGCGATTAACTGAGAGCCAAAAAAAGCATCTTGAAGACTATATCTCCGATCGGAATGGAAGGTCTGTCATCATGG
This sequence comes from uncultured Pseudomonadales bacterium, assembly GCA_963925745.1. Classification (GTDB taxonomy): domain Bacteria; phylum Pseudomonadota; class Gammaproteobacteria; order Pseudomonadales; family Natronospirillaceae; genus CAJXZL01. The sequence continues at coordinate 351 of CAWUUZ010000320.1, read as the reverse complement.
ATAAAGCGAGCTAGGCTGTTTTAAAGCAGAAGCAAAAGGCTGATGCGTGTTGCCACAAAAGCAACACGCATCCAAGCGTAGCTAGCGTATTCTTAGCTCTGTTTTCTTATCAAAAAACAAAACCTCTGAAGCGTCGATAGAGAGGATGACAGAATCACCTGTATCAAATCGCTGTTTACCTCGCATCTCGACCACAATACGTTCACCCTTTAAAGTGTGAAGATAAGCGTAGGCAGCGCCACCTAACTCTTCTGTAATATCGACCTTTAGTGGGCCATCACCCGGCTTTAACGATAGAAATTGTGGGCGGATACCGACAGTCACCTTTTCGCCAACCGCTGGCAATTGCAC
>CAWUUZ010000319.1:0-11911 GCA_963925745.1 uncultured Pseudomonadales bacterium | reverse complement strand
CTCAGACAATGCCAGGTCCAACATCACACTTTTTTCACTGTCAGGCATAGACTGAGACAGGCCGATTTTGCCCATATTGGCACCAGAAATACTTTCCATCGACAGGTGCAACATCACTTCGAGGCCAATGCTGTGCGAATATTCTGCCAATTTCTTTGACTGATTAAAATCGGGCAGTACAGACATGGTCACCGGAACACCCAGCTGGGTCATGGCAACATCACGCTGATAGTTATAACCCACATCATCAATAATCAATGCGATTTTTGGCAAGGCTTCAGCCGAAGCTGTCCACGCTTGAACGCAGACAAGCAGGGTAAAAATCCATCTCATATTAATGTCTCAGTTGGCCTGCGATAGTGATTCCCTTAAGCAGGTTAATCGCCTCATACAACTGATAATCACGCTCCGCCAGGGGCAGTTCAGCAGCATCAACCTCAGGTGTTACCGGTGCTTGATCTGATCCCTCAACGGGTGGTACGGATTCTGTTGCTGCAGGTTCCTGCACGGTGGTTTCCTTGCTAGGGTTGGCCAAATGACCATTCAAATCGGCTTCTTTGTAGAAACCTGCATCGCCCTGCTTGGTTAGCTTTGCTTCCTCAACAAGGATGTCTGGCGTTATGCCTTCAGCCTGAATCGATCGGCCAGCAGGGGTGTAATACCGTGCGGTGGTCAGCTTGATGGCACTGTCAGCTGACAGCGGCAGTATGGTCTGAACCGATCCCTTTCCAAAACTCTGAGTGCCCATAATAATGCCGCGCTTATGGTCCTGAAGCGCACCCGCTACAATTTCTGACGCTGACGCTGAACCACCATTGATAAGGACAATCAGGGTTAGGTCATTGGATGGGTTGTCTGAGGTGGCAAAATATTTGGAATCTGAGTCTGCAACGCGACCCTGGGTATATACAATCAAACCAGAGGATATAAAGGCATCGACAACATCAACGGATGCATTGAGAACACCCCCTGGATTGTTGCGTAAATCCAAGATCAAACCATCAAGATCGGTTTCTGCCTGAAGTTTTTCAAGTGCCGCGACCAAGTCCCCACCCGTTCTCTCTTGGAACTGTCGAATACGGATGTAGCCAAAACGCTCTTCCATCAGTTCAGATTTGATACTGGTTACCTTAATGACGTCTCGTATGATGGAAATCTTCAGAGGCATATCAACGCCCTTACGAATTACCGTCAATACAATGGGGTCACCCGGATGACCACGCATAATGTCGACAGCATCGGTTAGGGTCATACCTTTGACGGGTGTGCCATCAAGTGCCGAAATTCGGTCACCCGATCGGATACCCGCGCGTGCTGCCGGCGTGTCGTCAATGGGGGCTACAACCTTGATCAAGCCACTTTCATCCATCTGAACTTCGATACCCAAACCACCGAACTTACCAGAGGTATCTTCTTTGAGGCTGCTAAAGTCTTCAGCCTTCAAGTAGGTAGAATGCGGGTCTAAGCCTGACAACATGCCCTTTATGGCATCTGCAATCAGCTTTTTATCGTCAACTTCGTCGACATAGGATTTCTTGATGTGGTCAATCACCTGTGCAAGGTTACGAATATCGTCCAAAGGCAACAGTAAATCGGTTGAGCGATCAGCTTGAACTGACATGCCAATGCCCAAAGTTAGACCGACAACACCGGCTATGAAGAACCCAATAAAACGATTTGAACGTATTTTCATTGCTGTCATACCACCCTATCTCTACACAGACCCTGTTCTGGCATTATTGCCAAAACACTCAAATTACATGAATTACAACTTGGCAAGCCAAATCTGGGGATTTTGCGGCTTACCCATATAGCGAATTTCAAAGTACAGTCCTTCCTCACCGATACCTGTGCCACCACTTTTGGCCAACAGGTCTCCGGTATTCACCCAATCACCCACCGAACGCATGAGCACTTCATTACGTGCATACAGGCTCATATAGCCATCACTGTGGTCGACAATCATCAACAGGCCAAAACCATTTAACCAATCTGCAAAGACGACCCTGCCATGATGCACTGACAACACCTCTGAATTGGTTGCCGTATTGATGACAATGCCTTGTGACTTTAAGGGGCCATTACCCAGTTGGGTTCCAAATCGCTGAACCACCCTGCCCTTTACCGGCCACCTAAGCCCACCCTTGGATTTATCAAAGGCCACCAGCATTTCGCTTGGTACAAGATTTTCTATTGCCTCTGCCATTTTTGACAGCAGCGTTTCAAGTCGGGTGCGGTCAGCCTTAAACTGTTCTAACCTTTCACCCGTTGATTGCATCTGGCTGTTGAGACGATGCAATACCTGGGTACGATCTGTTTTCTGTTTGACCAGGGTCTGTTGCTTTAACGCCAACTGCAAACCCGCGGTCTTTTGCTCTTGTTCTCGTTCCAACAGCAGCAGTTCAGTCTGTGACAAAACCTGAACATTGCGTTGGTATGCCTGAATCAGCGCCAGCTGGCTTGCTGAAATAGTCTCCGAATACTGAATCATTCTGCGCCAAAAAAGTGGATCATTTTGATCCAAGATAAGTCGCATCATCGACGTTTCGCCGGTCTTATAGCTTGCCACCACCAACTTTTCAATCTGGTCTCTTTGCTCGGCAATCTGTGCAACTGCAGCCTCTTTTTGCTGCTTCAGTGCCACCATTTCTGTTGATATGGCCTTTTGCCGTTGCTTGATTTTCTCTGCTTCGACACTGGTTGCAGAAATATCCCGCTCTATGGTGGACAAGGCTTTCTGCAAATCGGTGACATCTTTTGAGGCCTTGGCCATCCAATCGGTCAGTGTCGCAATGTCTTTCTTTAAGCGGTCCAGTTGGGCTGTCGTGGCGCCTGTATCTTCCGCAACGGCGGGATGCCAAAGAGACACTATCAGCCACAGGCTCACAAGGATCCACCGGTTCGATTTCTGTATCACAAAGGCCTCATAAAAAATCAGTGGTCCAAAAAATGTTAAAGCACACTATGGGGCTCATGTTAGCAGTGTGGTGCCTGTCATCGCCTTTGGAATCTCTATGCCCATTACCGTTAAAATGGTCGGCGCGATATCGCACAACCGTCCCTGTTTCAGGGTTTTGCCTGCCGCATCGGTAGCAACAAACACCAGTGGGACTGGCCCTGTGGTATGGCTCGTTACCGCGCCACCCGTAACAGGATCTACCATGAGTTCCACATTACCATGGTCGGCGGTAATAAAGCAGGACCCACCCACAGACAATATCGCTTGTGTGACGCGGTCGATACAGACATCCAAGGCTTCAACCGCTTTGACAGCAGCTGCCATGTTACCGGTATGTCCAACCATGTCACCATTGGCGTAGTTGCATACCACCAAATCAAATTCTTGAGATTCGATCGCTGCGACCAACTTATCGGTAACTTCAGGCGCACTCATTTCGGGTTTTAGGTCGTAGGTAGCCACCTTGGGCGAGGGGATCAATATGCGGCTTTCACCCTCAAAGGTTGATTCCTGCCCACCTGAAAAGAAGAAGGTAACATGGGCATATTTCTCGGTTTCAGCGATCCGTAACTGGGTCATTCCCCGGTCAGCAATCACTGCTCCCAGGGTGTCCTTTAGCGCATCCTTTGGAAAGGCAGACAGCACCGGTAAGTCGGCTTCATACTCGGTCAGCGTCACAAAGGCAGCCAAGTTGAGCCTGTTCGGGCGGTTTAAGGTTCCAGGCGCATCAGCATCGACAAAGGCATGCGACAGTTCCCGTGCACGGTCGGGCCTGAAATTCATAAAGATAACGGAATCGCCATCTTCGATACAAACAGGTTCAGCGCTGTCTGGACGCACCGAGGTTGCGGGCGCAAATTCGTCATTAATGTTCTGCTGGTAGGCAGCATGCAATCCATCTACGGCAGTCGCGGCAATGATATCTGCTGTGCCATGAATCAATAAATCATAGGCTTGTTGAACGCGATCCCATCGGTTATCTCGATCCATCGCATAGTACCGACCAATCACAGAGGCCACATAGCCCACACCCAATTCATGTAGGCGTTTGTCCAATTTCTTTAGGGTTGATTCTGCACTGCGTGGCGGCGTATCACGACCGTCTAGAAAGGCGTGAACATAGACCCGCTTTGCACCCTGAGTGACCGCCAAATCTATCGCAGCGATCAGATGGTCCTCATGGCTATGGACACCACCGGTTGATGCCAAACCCATAATATGGACGGCGGCGCGGTTGCTCACGGCCTTATCAACCGCATCCGTTAACACCCTGTTGTCAAAAAAATCACCGTCATCTATGGCTTTGGTAATCTGTGTAAAGCTTTGGTAGACGATACGGCCTGCGCCCAAATTCATGTGCCCTACCTCTGAGTTGCCCATCTGGCCAACGGGTAGTCCGACAGCAGCACCCGAAGTCTCTATCAGGGTATGTGGATAGGTTTTCCAAAGACGGTCCCATACGGGATTATTGGCCTCTTCAATGGCATTGGAAGCAGAGGTCTCACTGTGACCAAAACCATCTAGGATTATGAGTGCTACAGGTTTTTTAGAAGCGGGCGCTGTCATGAGGTCACTCTCTCTTTTAAACAAAGAAACCGGGGGTGTCGGCTTGTGCTGAATTTGCCACAATACCTGTGTTCACCAAGAATAGGTTCTCGTTGAACTTTTTGAATATATGGGCCAATGATCCAGCTGAAATTTCGACTGGCTCACCTATATCAACCGCCCTTTATGGCATCATTCTACCTATGATAGTCTGTCAGTGCAGCAGTAAAAGTAAATCCTCTGAAAAAATGCATGTTTAATACTTTCAGAGTCTGCCCAAATCCATTTGCGAGTGTATACTACGCACCCCTTACATATTTTTTGGTAAATAGACCACTATGATCGAAAATTTGCTCACATTTATGACAAACCATTGGATATTGACCAGCATCTGGTCGGTCATTGTATTGCTATTGGTCATCCATGAAGGCAGCCGTGGTGGACTTCAACTCAGTCCAGCTCAGGTGACGCGCATGATCAACAACGAAGATGCTGTCGTTATTGATATCCGGAAGAAAGAAGATTTTCGAACCGGCCATTTGCCAGAGTCTATCAATATTGCTGCCGCTGGATTTGACACCCATCTGGGTCAGTTGGAAATCTACAAAAAACGCCCTGTTATTCTGGTATGTAAAACAGGCACCACTGCAGGTGCGGTTGGTATCGTACTGAAAAAAGCTGGATTTGATCAGGTATCACGCCTTAAGGGTGGGATTACTGAATGGCAAAGCAATGGTCTGCCATTGGTGAAGAAGTAGCTACGATGAAATCAATCACAATCTATTCGTCTGACTACTGCCCTTTTTGCCATTCAGCAAAGGCGCTGCTGGCACGAAAAGGCCTGTCATTTGACGAAATAAATGTCGACAATGACCGTCAACTGCGACAAGAAATGACGCAAAAGAGCGGCCGAACCAGCGTTCCTCAAATTTGGATCGGTGACCAACATATAGGCGGCTGTGACGACCTGTATGCACTGGAACGCAGCCAAAAGCTCGATGCACTTTTGACCCAGGAATAACCTTCCTGATTCCAATTCATCTTAATAAAAAGAAGCCCCATGACTGAATCTACCCAACCACAGTTTGCTATCCAACGCATATATTTGAAAGATGCGTCATTTGAATCTCCAAATGCACCTGCCGTATTCAAGCACCCCTGGGAGCCTCAGGTGAACATGGACATGAATACACGCGCGGCACTGCTTGAAGAAGGCATCTATGACGTAACACTGATGCTGACCGTGACTACCAAGATTAAAGATGATGTTGCCTTTATTGCAGAGGTTCATCAGAGTGGTATTTTCACAGTATCTGGCTTCCCTGAGACCTCTGTGCAACAGATGTTGGCAGCCTATATCCCAAACATCCTGTTCCCGTACGCGCGAAGTGTTTTGGACCAAATGATCGTTTCTGGTAGCTACCCTGCACTGATGCTAGCGCCAATCAACTTTGACGGCCTGTATCAGCAGCGTTTGTCTGAAGCTGCAGCAGAAATAGCAAAAGAAGCTGAAGCCACAGAAGAAGCGCCTGCTAAGCACTAAGCCCTTCTGCGGTATATAGAAACTATAAAGGCCCGTCACCCCACTTCTGGGACGACGGGCCTTTTCTATTTCTGCGCCCTTAATCAGGCATTAAGATTCTTTCTTCCAAACCGACACGTTGGTAAAGCCATCAGCCTGAAGCTGTTGCGCCTGCATCTGGCTCATCACACCGCGATCGCAATACAGCACATAATGTACTGTGGCATCGAGGTCTGAGAATTTCTTACGCAATGCGTAAAATGGGATTTCCAAGGCATCATTCGCCGCTGGACAAGGCGTACTGTCAATTTCATCAGGGTGACGCACATCGATAACCCTGTCTCCGTCACGCAATTCTTGGGTCCACCGAACCTCAGCAACCGCTTCGTCCGTCAGCGCGTCGATATCCCATACCTGGGTATCCTCCAGCGCCTGCTCTAAGATTGCCCAATCCATTTTTGATTCTTCATGCTCAATCTTTGCCAGCTTTGCACGCGTGGTGGGCTTTCGTGAAATAACGCCACAAAATTCAGGCATCTTTTCAGCAAAGGGTGCGGTGCCAATTTCACGGGCCGTATCAATGATGGCGCGTTTGTCTGAAACAATCAGCGGTCTTAGCACCATTTTTTTTGTGACCTGATCAATGACATGCAGGTTTGTCATGGTCTGACTCGATACCTGGGCAATGGCTTCACCTGTCACAAAGGTGTCAATGTCCATTCGGTCAGCAATGCGCTCTGCGACGCGAAACATCACACGCTTTAAGACCACACCCATTTGGGAGTTGTCGACCTTAGTGAGGATTTCCTCAACAAGGGGTTCAAAGGGCACAGCAATAAAACGCACCCGGTGTGACGAGCCATAGCGATCCCAAATATATTTCGATACTTTTTTAACACCGACTTCATGGACCTGACCGCCCATATTAAAAAACAAAAAGTGGGTGCGTATGCCACGCTTAAGCATCAGGTAGGCGGCAACAGTCGAATCAAAGCCGCCTGACATCAACGTGATGGTGGTTTCTTGCGAACCCACTGGAAATCCACCCAAGCCTTCATGGCGGTATTCGACCAGGAAGAAACTGTCGTGGCGAATCTCAAGCTGGACTACGATGTCTGGATGACTCACAGAAACACCGGCAGCCTCGGTGTGTTGATTTAAACCACCACCAATATAGCGTTCGGCATCCAAGGATGAAAATTCGTGCTTACCAACCCGCTTTACACGCAAGCAAAACATCTTGCCTGCAATTTGTGATGAAAATATCGGCAAGGCTTTTTCGAGAATATCGTCAAGGGTGGTAAAGGCATATTCGTGAGCTTCATAGAAGTGCGCGATACCCGGAGTGCAACGCACAGCGTCTATCAAGGCACTTTTTTGCTCCGCAGTAAGGCTATCGCTGGTCAGCACATGAATATTGTCCCACTGTCCTGAAAGAACGACCTGATCATCAATGCGACTGCAGATGGTTTTAAGATTTTGCCGCAACATTTGAATTAAGCGCTTCCTAACGGGTCGGCTTTTGATGGTCATCTCTGGAGCAAGCTTGATAATCAGTTTCATGGTTTACAGCGTCTATAATTCGGGGAGCGCCATTATAATGATTTTGACCCATTTAAGTAGCCCCTCGATATGCCCCAAAATAGTGCAAAAATAATCCGTTGGCACTAGAATGGTTCGCCATCAAGACTGGATCACCTTCCTGAGGTTGAAAGTAGGCGTTCAGGATTCGCTTGATAACTGGCACAGCCTTTGCCTACAATCTTGGGTAGCCATCAAAAAACGAAAACAATGGTCTTACTCAGACGTACTGTAGCCGTCAATTGATACGGGTTTTCACATATTCGGAGATGTTTTCAATGTCACAAAAAACGCTGAACCTTATTCAAGAAGCTGAAGCCAGCTGGGTAGACTTGCGCTTCACAGATACACATGGCAAAGAGCAGCACGTCACACTGCCAAGCAAGTTGGTCGATGAAGAGTTCTTTGAAAATGGCCAGATGTTCGATGGATCATCTATCGCTGGTTGGAAGGGCATCAACGAATCTGACATGGTTTTGATGCCAGACGATTCGACTGCCGTTCTTGATCCCTTTACCGAAGACACGACCATTATCGTTCGTTGCGACGTATTTGACCCGATCACCATGCAAGGCTACGAACGCGATCCACGCTCTGTAGCCAAACGCGCAGAAAGCTATCTCAAGTCGACAGGACTTGGCGACACAGTATTTTTTGGCCCAGAGCCAGAATTTTTTGTGTTTGATGCTGTGAGCTGGCACACCGATATGTCGGGTTGCGGCTATAAGATCAAGTCAGAAGAAGCGGCCTGGTCAAGCAATGAAGTATTTGAAAACGGCAACATGGGTCACCGCCCGCGCGTTAAAGGCGGATACTTCCCTGTGCCTCCAGTAGACAGCCTTCACGACCTGCGCTCGGCAATGTGTACCGCCATGCAGGCTATGGGACTTGAAATTGAAGTACACCACCATGAAGTAGCAACTGCTGGTCAGTGTGAAATTGGTGTGAAATTCAACACCCTTGTTGCCAAGGCTGACGAAGTACAGATTTTGAAATACTGCGTTCATAACGTGGCCCATGCCTATGGAAAAACAGCGACATTCATGCCCAAGCCGATCGTTGGCGACAACGGTTCTGGTATGCACTGCCACCAGTCTTTCTGGAAAGACGGCGTCAACCAGTTTGCGGGCGACGAGTATGCAGGACTCAGTGAAACTGCTTTGTACTACATTGGCGGTATCATCAAGCACGCCAAGGCATTGAATGCATTCACCAACCCTGGAACCAACTCTTACAAGCGTTTGATTCCTGGTTTTGAAGCACCGGTCATGCTGGCCTACTCTGCACGTAACCGTTCAGCGTCTATTCGAATCCCATTCTCTAACTCGCCAAAAGGCAAGCGTATTGAAGCCCGTTTCCCAGACCCCATTGCAAACCCTTACTTGGCATTTGCTGCCCAGTTGATGGCGGGAATTGACGGCGTTCAAAACAAGATCCACCCTGGCGATGCAGCTGACAAAGACCTCTATGACCTGCCTGCAGAAGAAGCAGCAGCCATTCCACAGGTCTGTGGCAGCCTTCGTGAAGCGCTTGAAAACTTGGACAGCAACCGAGATTTCTTGACACGTGGTGGCGTCTTTACCAATGAAATGATTGACGCCTATATCGGCATCAAAATGGCTGAGGTGTTGCGTGTAGAACACACCACACACCCTGTCGAAATGGATCTGTACTTCTCAGTATAAATCGATCGTGGGTGAAGTCGTGACTGCGGCTTCACCCTGTTCCTCTCCCTGTATTTACACCAAAGTTGGTGACGCACCCACCGTTTCAATTTATAGTAACCCCAAAAATAAGGTGTCAATATTGCCTAAAACCCTACGTTTTATGCCGATATCATGACAAAGGGAACATTCACTCAACCACAAAGGATTCATTGGCATGGTCTTTTTGAAGCGCGTTAGTCTTCAAAAGCATATTCCGATGTTGGTGCTTTTGGGCACCACTGTGACTGCAGTTATCGTTATAGCAGCTGTTTTTTTAATGGGACTCATCAACCTCCAAGGCAATTGGCAAGAAAAAATGTCTTGGGAGCTCAATGAATTAAGCTGGCACGTGCAGATTGCAGACCCCACGTCTATCCCAGAACTGTCGACTATCATTGGCCAGGCCAGCGGCTCTGATTCCGTTCGCAACGTGACGCTACTGAACAATCTAAAAACCCTCGCCAGTTTCAGCCTAGACAACAGCACCACCGCCCCTGCATATTCCAAGATTCAAGCCGACTTGGCACTCGACGGTCGCATACAGATCATTAACAAGGGTGGCAAATTTGCGCAATTTGACACCTACACACCGATACCCCTGTCAGCGAACCAAGCCTCAACAAAGCTGTTATTGGTTGTCTCCTTTGATTTTAGACACGACATTCTCTATCTGTTTAAACAGCTGGCCGTACTGGGCGCATTGGTATTGGGCATAGGCTTTGTTTTTTACATCGTCAGCCTGCGCTATATGCAAAGGTATCTACTTGAACCACTCGGACAGATCACACAGGCTGCACGCGTCTCTTATAAACGCAACTATGGTGATGCCATCCGAATCAACACCAGTGGCGAAATGATGTTGCTTGCCAGTGCCGTGAATGAGATGCAGCGTCGGGTTAAAACCACCGTCGATGATCTTGAACACAACCAACTGCTCTACCGTATCTTTGCCAACGCCCTTCCACAGGCCTGCGCTATGGTAAAAATGGACGGTGGCATCGTAACCAACTTTGGTCCACCCGATACCCTGTTCGCCTCGGTTACCCCAGGCAGCCGCATCATGGATTATGTGCCAAACCACGCCGACATCCTGATGATCAACAAGATTAGAGACTGTCATGGCATGCACAAAACACTGCATGCAGAAGTCAACATTGGCACCAAAGATGTGCCCATTCATTATGATTTCAGTTTCACACCGGTGTCAGAGCCTGTAGTCGGTGAACCGGTCACCCTGATTACGGCGCAAAACATCTCGCAACGAAAGCTGCATGAGCAAACGCTTAGCCTGTTGGCATCGGTATTTGAAAGCCGCGAAGCCATTGCCATTACCGATGCCAATAACCAAATCATTCGCGTCAACCAAGAGTTTTGCCGTGTCACCGGTTATAACGAATCTGACCTGATGCTCCAAAATCCCGATAGCTATGCCAGCAGCAAACATGACAGCAATTTCTGGGACACCATTTGGGACCATGTTTTGCTACAGGGTAGTTGGGTCGGTGAGTTAACGATTCAGACACGGGATGGCGTCATGATTCCAATCCGTCAAACCGTTTCAACCGTGCGCAACACCCAGGGTGTGGTAGATAACTTTGTTATCGTTTTCTCAGACATATCAGAACAAAAGAAAACCATGGCACTGGTTCGATACCATGCCAATTTTGACACCCTGACAGACTTGCCAAATCGCCGACTGTTTATGAACCAATTAACCCGGTCGATGTCTCAGGCTGCAAGACACCATTATTTTTGCGCACTGATCTTTGTCGATCTGGACAATTTCAAACAGATTAACGACTCCTACGGCCACCCTGTGGGTGACCAGGTCTTGCTGCAAATTGCCAACCGCCTCAAGGGCCGAATTCGTAAAGAGGACTTTGTGGCACGGTTGAGTGGTGATGAATTTGTCATCCTGGTTAACCAGTTGGGCAGCGATGAACCCGCATCAGCGAGCAAGGCGCTACAGATCGCCAACACCATTTTGAAAGAAATTAGATTACCCATCGCGACGTCTGACCATAATTTCTTAACCACTGCGAGTATCGGTATCACCCTCTTTGCTGGTTTGGAAAAAACTGGATATGACATCATGCGGGAGTCTGATACTGCCATGTATCAGTCAAAGACCAATGGCCGAAACCATATCTCATTCTTTTCAAGGGATATGCAGGCAAAGGTCAAACACACCTTACATTTGGCGCACCGCATATCCCAAGCGATCGACAACCAAGAGTTTCGCTTGTTTTATCAGCCCCAATTTAACCACCTGAATCAGCTGGTGGGTATGGAAGCATTGGTGCGGTGGGACAATGACGAAGGCGAGTCAGTGCCACCCAGCGAATTTATTCCGGTTGCGGAACAAAATGGCAAGATTGTGGCCCTGGGTGATTTCATCCTCCGGCAGGCACTAAAGGACATCAAAACACTGATAGAGATTGGCCTACCGGATACCTTTGACCGCATAGCCATCAACATATCGCCGAGACAGTTTCTCGACAGTGACTTTGAATCCCGCATTCGCAGTGCAATATCGTCAACCGGTGTTCCACCTTCTCGCGTAGAACTCGAGATTACCGAGAGTTCACTGATGGACCA
>CAWUUZ010000318.1:0-4818 GCA_963925745.1 uncultured Pseudomonadales bacterium | reverse complement strand
AACCCGCCATCACCGTGCCTGATAAACCAAGAACCACCTAGGTGATCAGCGGTATATTCAGACGACCAGTGAGCGCTGGTTGGGGTTTCCCATGGCGAGGATGATGGGATCTGAGGTCTGTTTTTCGATAAAATCCTGTTTGTTTTTGATGCCATACCATTGGATGTCTATCAAGGCTTGCGCAACAGCGCCTCCCAAGGAGTTTCCAGGACCGGTAATGATGATGCGGTCGGGCGCAAATTCTTTGACGGCATGCTGGATCGCCGCTGTGAAGTCATAGCTTTCGCAGACCTGATGTCCAAGGGTGTAATCCCACAATGAATGGATGTCGGTGCTCTGAGGAAACCACGTATGACCCCTGCCATCGAGAAGTGGCTTCTGGGGTGGCTGAAACAGTGATGCGGGTAACTGGGACCTGCCTTTTGCAGCGATCGGTGCCTGCATAGGCGTGTGAAAGGCTGCATGCTGGTATAGGGCCATGGGAAAACGGTCTTGAACCACCGGCAGCAGTGTTTTCAACTGTGCTAATCCGCGTTCGTGTCCGGCAATAACCAACATGCCTCCCAGTTCAATGGAGACGTAAAGTGTCTGTCCAGATTGCTGTGACGCCAAGGCCATTTGGCTCAATATCCAGGCCTTCTTTCCAGGTATGGGAAGCCAGTTTTCGTCGATAAAGGGGTAGATTATTTGGCCACCAGGGCCTTCTTGGTGCATCAATGTACCCATGGTGTTGATGACCTTCAGGGCATTGGCATCATCAAGGGCGCCTGCGCAGGCCAGTGCGATATACCAGCCCATTGAATTTCCAGTAACGGCGCAGATATCGAATTTTTCGGTGTCTATCGCTTGGTAATCTAAAAACGCACAGGCGTAAATAAGCGCAGAGGCGTTATCGCCGCGGCTGTGGTTTTTTAAGTGGTAGCGTTCAGCCTGATCCAATTCAGTCAGGGTGGGTTGGTTCAGTCCTAGGCGTACGCTATCGGCAGCACCAATCCATGCATTCTGGTTGCTGTGATGGCGGGTTAGGTATCCCAGCTCTTCTTTGTTGTAGGTGCCCCGTCCGGGACAGATGACCAACGCCTTTAATTTTTTGGATGTCATATTAGCGGTCTACCTGTTCATACAGCTGTGTGGCGGCAGTGACAATGCTGTCGCAGCTCGGCATGGTGATGGTGGCGGCAATGCCCAAGGGTATAAAGGAGTCCTCTGCGGCGATTCTCGAAACCGGGATGTCGGCAAGCTGTTCATAAAACAGTGCCACCAAGGCCTCGCTTATTGAGCCAGATTTGCGGCACTCGTCTACGATTAAAATGCGTTTGCTGTCCTTGACGGTTGCCAACAGACTGGCTTCCGGTAGCGGTGCGAGCCAACGTAAATCTACCACGCGAATCTGGATGCCATTTTCTTCAAGACGCTTCGCCGCTTGGCACGACAGGTAAAATCCATTGCCGTAGGTGACGATTGTAATGTCGGTGCCCGAACCACGGACAGACACGGTGCCATACTCGGCGCGCTCAGACAGAGCAGGGTACTGATGGGTCCAAAGACCGTCTCCCTCTTGATGCAGGTCTCGTGTCATATAGAGCGCGATCGGTTCCAAGAAAACCACAACCCGTTGTTCCTCGCGTGCCAATCGTACGGCTTCGCGCATCAGTATGACGGCGTCGTGTCCATTGGAAGGGCAGACCAGGATGATGCCAGGAATGTCTCTAAAGACCGTAAAAGAATTGTCGTTGTGAAAGTGTCCACCAAAGCCTTTTTGATAACCCAAGCCCGCGATTCTGAGAACCATGGGGTTGGTGTATTGGCCATTTGAGAAAAAGCTGAGTGTGGCCGCCTCACCGCGAATCTGGTCTTCGGCATTGTGCACATAGGCCAAAAACTGAATTTCAGGTATCGGCAGCAATTGGTTGTGCGCCAGACCCATTGCCAGACCCAATATACTCTGCTCGTCTAGCAGGGTGTTGATAACCCGGTGTTGGCCAAACCGATTGCTTAACTGGTGGGTGACGTTATAAACGCCACCTTTGGGACCAATGTCTTCACCTGCCATGACGATTTCGGGATGTTGCAGCATCAAGTCGGTAAGTGCCCAGTTAAGTAAGCGCGCAGTATGCTGGGCTGTTGCTTGCTGCTTGAGGTCTCGTCCAAATGTGGCCTCACGGGCTTTTTTTGACGGTGCCTTTAACGCAGGTAACTGACGTTTGGGTGGCACAATGGCTGCCATAACGCCAGCGGTGGTGTTCAATTTAGGTCGGGCGGATGCTTCAACGGCTATGCGCTCGAGGCGTTCTGCGGTACCCAGATATCGGCTGAGAATGGCTTCCTGTGTCAGTATGCCCGCTTCAACCAATATGCGGGCGGTATGTAACAGCGGGTCTTGGTCTTCAGCGGCTTGAATCTGCGCCACAGAGAGATAGGCAGTCTGAGCATCTGATCCTGCATGCCCCATCATTCTCACAGTACGCAGGTGCAAAAAGACGGGTTTTCTGAATTGGCGGGCCCATTTTTCAGCCTCTGCAGCTGCACGGGCTGTGTCGATAATGTCCAGTCCATCGCCATAGACATACTGGGTTCCGGGCTTGTGACGCGCATTGGCAGCAATCCAATTCTTGGGCGTGTTGGTAGAAATGCCAATGCCATTGTCTTCACATACCCAGACCAACGGCAGTGGTATGTTTTGATACGCAGTCCAGGAAGCGGCGTTCATTGCGCCCTGTGCTGTCGAGTGGTTAAAGGAGGCATCGCCAAAGCTACAGAGTACGACAGCGTCATCAGGGAGGGCGCCCTTGTGATTCATACGTTTGCTCAAGCCGAGGCTATAGGCGGTTCCCAATGCCTTGGGTAAATGCGACGCGATGGTGCTGGTCTGTGGTGGTATGAATAAGGCCTTGGACCCAAGCACCTTGTGGCGACCCCCGCTGATAGGATCATCTGCCGACGCTGCAAAACTCAACAGCATATCCCAAGCAGGTGTTTGTCCCGGTACCTGGCGGCTGCGTTGAATCAGAAACGCCGCATCTCGGTAGTGAAGGAAAGCCATGTCGGTCGGTCGGAAGACAGCGCCCAGTACTGCGTTGCCTTCGTGTCCTGAGCTACCAATGGTGTAAAAGCTCTGTCCCTTGGCCTGCATTCGACGCGAAATGAGGTCGAGTTGACGGCTGAGAATCTGGGTGTCGAAAATATCCACCAGTTCTGCATCTGTCAGTGTTGCATCCGCCCGGGTAAGGCCCGTCGTGCTCCTGGGGAAGTCTCCGTCGGCAATCCGACGGAGAAAGGCTTGGTCTACAGCTTCGGCTCTGTTTTGCATGGTTTACTCGAGATTAAAAGGCAGCGATGCCGGTCTGGGCGCGGCCCAAGATCAATCCGTGAACGTCATAGGTACCTTCGTAGGTATTGACGGCCTCTAGGTTCATCACGTGTCGAATAACGTGAAATTCGTCACTGATACCGTTACCACCATGCATGTCGCGAGATACACGTGCAATATTCAAAGACTTGCCGCAGGAATTACGCTTAATCATTGAAATGAGTTCAGGCGCACAGCGACCGTCATCCATGAGTCTGCCAGCGCGTAAAACGCCCTGCAGCGACAGATGGATTTCAGTTTGCATGTCAGCCAGTTTGGTTTGAACCAACTGGGTAGCAGCAAGGGGACGACCAAACTGGACGCGATCAAGGGTGTATTGACGGGCTTGATGCCAACAGAATTCAGCAGCACCCAAGGCACCCCAGGCAATGCCATAACGGGCTTTATTGAGACAGCTAAAGGGACCTTTCAAACCGCGAATATCAGGGAAGTGGTTGGCGTCAGGTACAAAGACATTGTCCATAACGATTTCACCGGTAATAGAGGCCCGTAGTGAAAATTTGCCCTCAATCTTAGGTGTCGACAGACCTTCCATGCCACGGTCTAGAACAAAGCCATGGATCTCATCGTCAACCTTGGCCCACACGACCATGCAGTCTGCGATAGGCGAGTTGGTGATCCACATTTTGGTGCCGGTGAGCAGATAGCCACCGTCGACTTTCTTGGCACGGGTACGCATGCTGGCTGGGTCGGAACCTGCATCAGGCTCAGTGAGGCCAAAACAGCCTACCCATTCGCCCGTGGCCAGTTTGGGTAAATATTTTTGGCGCGTCTCTTCTGTACCAAATTCGAAAATGGGGTACATGACCAATGAGCTTTGCACGCTCAGCGCTGAGCGATAACCGCTATCGACACGCTCCACTTCTCGAGCGACCAATCCATAGGCAACATAGCTGGCATCTGCGCAGCCATAGGCTTCAGGCAGTGTGCTACCCAACAATCCCAGTTCACCAAATTCGGTCATGATGTCGCGATCGAAATGTTCGTGGCGGTTGGCCTCAAGCACACGTGGCATGAGATTGTCTTGGCAATAGGCGCGGGCCATATCACGGATCATACGCTCATCATCAGTTAATTGGTCTTCAAGATCGAAGGGGTCGATCCAGTCAAAAGCTGGGCGCTTGGCCATGTTGTGCTCCGAGGGGTATGAATAAGGCCCGTATAATAGCCTTATTCAGTGATTAGTCATAATATGGATTCAGTTTAACTGATATAGGCAAAGACTATGGATATTCGTATGCTCAAGTATTTTCAATCGGTCTATGAAAACCGCAGTGTGAGTGCAGCAGCGCGGGCCTGTTTTATTTCACAGCCATCGATATCAACTGCGATAAGACAGCTTGAGGCCGATCTGTCTGTGACACTCTTTGTGCGCCATCCAAAGGGCGTATTGCCTACGGCTGAGGGCGATAGGCTATACCCCCTGTCGAAAAAGCTCACCGGTGATG
>CAWUUZ010000317.1:0-7894 GCA_963925745.1 uncultured Pseudomonadales bacterium | reverse complement strand
GCCATCACCTTCTTGGTCCACCAGTGCTTCTTCTGCCACGATGTCCAATTCTTCTTCCGTTTCTTCAACGGCCTCTACACCAACCAAATGCTCGTCTTCAGCAACTCTGATCAGGCGAACGCCTTGGGTATTTCTGCCCAGAACGGAAATTTCAGATACGCGGGTTCGCACCAGGGTACCCTGATCACTAATGAGCATGATCTCATCGGTATCAAAGACCTGCTTCGCACCCACCAAGTCGCCATTACGTGCGTTGACAACCATGCCAATCACACCCTGGTTACCCCGGCCTTTCACTGGGAAATCAACTACCTGAGTACGCTTGCCATAACCCTTGGAAGAGACGGTTAGGATGGTGCCACTGTTGTCAGGGACAATCAGGGCAATCACTTCAGCACCCTCTGGCAAACGAATACCGCGAACTCCACGCGCCGTTCTGCCCATTTCACGGACCAGGTTTTCATGGAACCGTACGGTTTTACCCTTGTTAGACATCAACAGAATGTCTTGGGTACCATCGGTAATGGTGACACCTACAAGGTGGTGACCCTCATCTAGGCGCAAGGCAATCAATCCCGAAGAACGTTGACGCGCAAAAGAGGCCAAATCGGTTTTCTTGACGGTACCCTGCGCAGTTGCCATAAAGACAAAACGCTCACCATCATGTTCGGCCATGGGCAGCACAGCGGTTACCCGCTCTTCTGCATCCAAATTCAAAATATTGACCAGAGGCCTGCCCTTTGCGGTACGGCCTGCTTGGGGTATTTCCCAAACCTTGAGCCAATACACCTTACCGGAACTCGAAAAACACATGAGTGTGGTGTGCATTGAACTCACAAAGAGATGTGCTACGTGGTCTTCGTCCTTTACCTGGGTCGCAATCTTGCCCTTACCACCGCGACGTTGCGCCTGGTAATCTATCAAAGGCTGCGCCTTGGCATAACCGGTGTGAGAAATCGTGATGACCATGTCATCATCAGCGACCAAATCTTTCATCTCGAAATCCAATCGCGATGCGATGATTTCAGAACGTCGTGGATCGCTATACTGCTCCGATATTTCGACCAGCTCAGCCCGAATCACTTCCATCAACCGTTCAAAACTGTTTAGGATTTTGAGGTGCTCTGTAATCGCATCAAGAATGCTGCGGTATTCATCAATGATCTTGTCAGATTCTAAACTGGTTAGCTTCTGTAGACGCAGATCCAAAATCGCTTGCGCCTGAACTGGAGACAAATAATAGCGACCATCACGAATGCCATACTCCTCTGGCAGATCGTCTGGGCGACAGGCATCTTCTCCAGCACGCTCTAGCATGGCGTCAACAGACCCGGTATCCCAACCATTTTCAAGCAAACGCGTCTTGGCTTCTGAACCATCACGTGAGGTTTTAATCACGCTGATAATGGCGTCGATATTCGCCAATGCGATGGCCTGACCTTCCAAAATATGACCCCGTTCACGCGCCTTGCGTAGTTCAAACACGGTACGACGTGTGACGACTTCGCGACGGTGGCGAATAAAGGCATCTAGTAACTGACGCAAATTGAGAATCTTTGGCTGGCCGTCGATCAGGGCCACGGTGTTGATACCAAATACCGATTCCATCTGGGTCTGGCTATAGAGGTTGTTCAGTATCACTTCTGCTACTTCGCCACGTTTGACTTCAATGGCGATACGCATGCCGTCTTTATCAGACTCATCACGTAGCTCAGAGATACCTTCAATCTTCTTGTCTTTTACCAACTCGGCAATTTTTTCAATCAAACGTGCCTTGTTAACCTGATACGGAATCTCGGTGACAACAATGGTTTCACGCTTGGTTTTTTCGTTGGTTTCAATATGGGCTCTTGAACGCACATAAATGCGGCCACGGCCTGTGTGATAGGCTTCTACGATACCTTTTCGACCATTGATAATACCGGCAGTTGGAAAATCTGGACCGGGGATGTATTCCATCAATTGGTCGATGGTTAAATCTGGGTTGTCGATCAAGGCCAAACACCCACTGACCACTTCATTGAGGTTGTGGGGTGGAATGTTGGTTGCCATGCCGACCGCAATACCTGCAGACCCGTTGACCAACAAGTTGGGCACACGGGTAGGCATCACGTCAGGAATCATTTCAGTGCCATCGTAGTTAGGGCTAAAGTCTACGGTGTCTTTTTCAAGGTCTGCCAAAAGGGCGTGTGCCATTTTTTGCATACGCACTTCGGTATAACGCATCGCTGCCGCTGAGTCGCCATCAACTGAACCAAAGTTACCCTGACCATCTACGAGCATATAACGCATCGCAAAGGGCTGGGCCATTCTGACAATGGTTTCATAGACTGCAGAATCACCATGGGGGTGATATTTACCGATGACGTCGCCGACAACACGGGCAGACTTCTTATAGGCTTTATTCCAGTCGTTGCCTAACTCACTCATAGCAAAGAGAACGCGGCGGTGAACGGGCTTCAACCCGTCACGCACGTCAGGCAAGGCTCGCCCAACGATGACACTCATCGCATAATCCAAATACGACTGCTTTAGCTCTTCTTCAATATTAACGGGTACGATTTCTTTGGCACTATCGACCATAAAATAACGGTTCCTTGGAAGATCTCAACAGGAGCCTGAATCCGGCAACGGCTCCAGAACAATGAACAAGAATATTATCATACTGTCAGCTAGATTCACTAGCCGAACATGCCTGTGTTAA
Source organism: uncultured Pseudomonadales bacterium (assembly GCA_963925745.1). GTDB lineage: Bacteria > Pseudomonadota > Gammaproteobacteria > Pseudomonadales > Natronospirillaceae > CAJXZL01. The sequence goes on along the minus strand of CAWUUZ010000317.1, from coordinate 5,190 downwards.
AAGCCACCTTCTCAGCAATTCAAACAGACATTTTCAGCTTTACATCCACCACCAGACAAAACTCCCGTATCATACATGAAAAATACCGCCATTTGGTTTAGCATCTACGCTTTATTCACGTCATCGAGGAAATATCAATGCAGCAAATAGACACCTTAATTTTGGCAAAGTGGGTCATTTCAGTGAACGCCAATCATGATGTTCTCAATGACCACGCTGTTGCCATCACTGACGGGCGTATCGTTGATATCCTACCGAATGACCAGGCACTCAGCCGCTATGAGCCGCTGACCAGCTTTAGCCTAACCGAGCACGCCATTATCCCTGGCCTGATCAACATGCATGGCCACGCAGCCATGACGCTGTTTCGTGGCATGGCAGACGATCTGCCCCTCATGACCTGGCTCAATGACCACATCTGGCCAGCAGAAGCCAAGTTTGTGAGCCCAGAATTTGTTGCTGATGGCACAAGATTGGCCGTTGCAGAAATGATTCGTTGTGGCACAACCACCTTTTCAGACAACTTTTTCTTTCCCGAAGAAGCTGCCAAGGTTGTCAAAAGTTCCGGCATGCGGGCACAGATCTGTTTCCCGGTCATAGACTTCCCAACACCCTGGGCAAAGACGGCTGACGAGCACCTCGAAAAAGGTATGGCGTTACGCGCTCAATATACCGATGACGAACAGATTCAAATCATCTTGGGCCCCCATGCGCCCTACACCGTTTCCGATGAACCCATGGTAAAAATGGTTGCCTTGGCAAAGGAACACGGCATGTTGATCCAGATGCATGTGCACGAGACCGAAGGTGAAGTGACCGAAAGTATTGAAAAATATCAAAAGCGGCCTATCAAGCGCCTGTTCGATCTCGGATTATTGGGCCCGCACATGCAGTGCGTCCACATGACCGCATTGAATGACGAAGACATGGCGCTGATCGCACAGACAGGCACCCATGTGATGCATTGCCCAGAATCAAACCTCAAACTCGCTAGCGGTTTCTGTCCGATACACCAGTTACAGGAATTGGGTATCAATGTCGCATTGGGTACTGATGGTGCTGCGTCCAACAACGACCTAGACATGATTGGCGAAATGCGCACAGCAGCCATTTTGGCAAAGGCTGTATCAAACAATGCAGAGGCGTTACCAGCGCATAAGGCATTGGAAATGGCGACCATGAATGGTGCCAGAGCCATGCACATGCAGGACCAGATTGGTTCCTTGGAAATAGGGAAAAGAGCCGACATCGCTGCCATTTATATGGGCGACATTGAAAGCGCACCGATTTTTGATCCCGTTTCGCATCTGGTATACGCAACCACGCGTGACCAGGTATCTGATGTGTGGGTCAATGGCAAGGGTCTGATGCATGCACGAGAGCTCATGACCCTGTCTAAAACCGACATCCTGAACAACGCCAAGGCGTGGCAAGGAAAGATCTCCTCATGAGCAATGTCGACGAAGCGGAAGTGGCTAAATTTGAAGCACTGGCGTCAAAGTGGTGGGATCCCGACAGTGAATTCCGCCCCCTACATCAAATAAACCCGATTCGCGCCAATTGGATTGATGAACGGGCACAGGTTGCCGGCAAAAAACTGCTCGACGTGGGTTGTGGCGGTGGCATTTTAACCGAATCAATGGCCCACCGTGGCGCGACTGCCATGGGTATCGACATGGGTGAAAAGCCGCTAAAGGTAGCCCAGCTGCACGCCCTTGAAACGGGTTTGCAAGGGGTAACCTATGAAAAGATACCCGTTGAAGCCCTGGCCGAGCGCGCTCCCGAAACCTTTGATATCGTTTGCTGCATGGAAATGTTGGAACATGTGCCCGATCCCAGCGCGATTGTGGCGGCCTGTGCACGACTGACCAAACCGGGTGGGCATCTGTTTTTTTCAACGCTCAACCGAAACCCCATGTCCTATATACAGGCGGTGATTGGCGCAGAGTACGTGTTGAAGCTGTTACCACGGGGCACACACGATTACCGAAAATTTATTCGTCCCTCTGAATTGCAGACCTGGATTCGGGAAGCAGGTCTGATTCGCAAAGACAGTATCGGTTTGACCTACAACCCGCTTTCTCGGGTGTACCGCTTGACCGAAAACCAGACCGTGAACTACATGCTGTATGCGGTTAAGCCGGAAGCAACAGATGACCTATAAGACGGTGATGTTTGATCTTGATGGCACACTGGCTGACACATCACCCGGCTATATTCGGGCGTTTCAGCGTTTGTTGGTGGCACATGAGCAAACCCCCTTAGATGATGACAGCATTCGTGAAACCATCTCAGATGGCGCCCGAACCACCATCAGACAGGCCTGGTCACATGACTTAAGCGATGATGAGGTGGATGCCATCCGCCTGTCATTCTTAGACCTCTATGCCGCCCTGCCTGATATTGGCTCTGAGCCTTTTAAAGGCATGGTTGCCCTGCTGCAAAACCTCAGGGCTCAGGGCTGCAAAACAGCCGTTATTACCAACAAAACCCGACGTTTGGCGCCTCAGGTGCTTGCCAGTTGCGGACTGACACCCTGGGTTGACCTGTTGGTATGCCCCGAAGATGTGGACAGTGTAAAACCCCACCCAGCCGGTATTGCCTTTGCACTGTCTGCCTTAGACAGCACGCCGCATCAGACCCTCTATGTGGGTGACCACGCAAAGGACATCCAAACCGCACACAATGCTGGTGTGGCATCGGTTGCTGTCGGATATGGGTTTATTCCCGCCGATGAAGACCCCTCAACCTGGGGTGCGACCTTTCATGCCCACACCCCTGCAGACCTCAAAGAGCTCATTGAGCGCCTTATCGTTACGGAGCCCCTGTAATGCAACTTCCCATTTCAAATGTCGTACCTGCTGCTTGGGTAGCACCCGCTGACCTGCTTGCGAAAAAAACCATTCTTGTGACAGGTGCGGGTGCCGGTATCGGTGCTGAAGCTGCAAAGCACTTTGCAGCCCATGGCGCGACCGTGGTATTGCTAGGACGCACACTGGCTAAGTTAGAGCAGGTCTATGATGAAATCGTAGCAGCTGGACATCCAGAGCCCTTTATCTACCCAATGGACCTGTTGTCGACAGATTTTGATGATTACAGCAAGCTGGCAACCGATATGGCCAATGAGATCGGCGCCCTTGATGGTCTGCTTTTAAACGCTGCCGTTTTGGGACAGCGCACACCGTTCCACAAGATTCACACCAGCTCTTGGACCGATTGCATGCAAATCAATGTGAATGCCAACTTCCTGTTGATTAAGGCCTTGTTGGGTCTGCTCAACGAGAGTGCGGCAGGCCGTATTCTGCTGACCTCCTCGAGTGTCGGTCGACAAGGCCGTGCCTACTGGGGCTCATACGCCGTCTCAAAATTTGCGGTTGAAGGCATCATGCAGGTCTTGGCAGACGAGTTGGAAAATACCAGCACCACCCGGGTTAACAGTATCAACCCTGGTGCGACACGCACAGACATGCGCGCCACCGCCTACCCTGCTGAAATACCGCAACAGGTGAAGTTGCCCGAGGTATTGATGCCAACCTACCTCTACCTGATGTCATCCTTGAGCCAAGACATTCACGGTCAGATGATAGACTGTCCAACCGAATAACAACTCCCACAACCAGGTTGTAATATGACACATAGCAAACACCCCATTCCCCAATTGGGGTTACCCATTACAGAAACCCACTGTCACCTCGACTTTCTCGACGCGGACAATCTGGGTACGGTTTTGGATTTGGCTCGGGCGCAGGGCGTACACCGCTTTGTCACCATTGGCACCGCGCCAGACAACCTGCAGCGCGTGCAAGACATTGCCCGGGAGCACCCTGATGTCTGGTGTACGCTGGGCATTCACCCACACGACGCAAAAACAGTGGATGACTCGGTACTGGAAACGATTCGGGTGCAGAGTAACAGCGGCAATCGCGTGCTTGCGATTGGCGAAATTGGTCTGGACTACCACTACGGTTACAGTGAAAAAGCCGTTCAGCAACAGGTTTTTGAAGCACAGCTACAGATTGCATCTGACCTGCAACTACCGGTGGTCATACACAGCCGTGAAGCGGATGAAGACACCCAAGCCATATTGGCCAATTTTAGCAGTTCCCTGCCTATCAAGGGCGTCATTCACAGTTTCACCTCAGGGATTGCCCTGGCTGAATACTGTCTGTCTGAAAATTTCATGCTGGGATTTAACGGCATCATCACCTTTAACCGTGCGGACAATGTGCGGGAAGTTTTGGGAATGACACCGACAGACCGTATGGTCGTTGAAACAGACACCCCCTACCTCACCCCAGTGCCCTATCGCGGACGCGACAATGAACCCTGTTATCTGCCCTTTATTGTTCAAAGAATGGCTGCAGAAAAGAAGGTGGGTATCGAGGAGATGCTGACACTGCTTGAAAACAATGCAAACCGGTTATTTACCGGCTTGCGATAGGCATCATGACTACAAAGGCGCCCTAAAAAATTAGGGCAGCCCTGCTCTAGGGCTGTAACCGCTCTATCGTCCATTGGCCATCAGGCTGTAGGCGGTACATAAAGCGGTCATGCAATCGGCTACCACCACCCTGCCAAAACTCGATCGCCGTTGGCGCAACGACATAGCCACCCCAAAAGGATGGCAGTGGAATTTCGCCTGCCGCAAAGCGGTTTTTCATCTGTTCAAAGGCTTGTTGCAACAGGGCTCTGCTGGATATGCCCTGACTTTGGTGCGAGGTCCAGGCGGCTATCTGGCTTTCCTTGGGGCGTGACAGAAAATACTGTGCTGCCTGCGCCACAGGAAGGCGTATTGCCTTGCCGTAAATAATGACCTGTCTATCGAGTGGCAACCAACCAAAGTGCAGGCAGACCTGATCATTGCCGGCAATGTCTTGCGCCTTTTTGCTGCCCATATTGGTATAAAACACAAAACCCTTTTTGTCGGCATGCTTGAGCAAAACAACCCTTTGACTGGGATGTCCCTCTGCATCAACCGTTGCCAACACCATGGCGGTAGGATCCGAGGTTATCTGGTGATCCACTGCAAAGGTCAGCCAGCTTGAAAACTGTTCCATGGGATCAGACACAAGGTCTTTACGACGCAAGCCACCACTTAAATACTCACGACGAATATCTTCTAAATCCATAGTAAAATCCTAACGAAAAAAGGGGTCAAAAGGCACCAAACAGGGTGCCGCAAAAACGTGT
>CAWUUZ010000316.1:0-4339 GCA_963925745.1 uncultured Pseudomonadales bacterium | reverse complement strand
CCTGATCATTAACCTGAGCAATGATCGCTGCAGCATTTTCTTCGAAATCTGCGGGGAGGTCACCTGCCATACGGCGTTTGAAATCAGCAGCCAATTCAGGATTTGCAGCAGCATAGTCCGCCAACTGGGCATCCCATTGTTGTTCAGCTGTAGCACCTTTTTGCTTGGCATCCCAACCAGCATAGACGGTCTCTGGAATTTCAAAGGGTGCGTGGTTCCAACCCAGTTGCGCACGGGTCAAACGGATTTCTTCATCACCGAGTGGCGCACCATGGCAATCTTCTTTGCCCTGCTTATTGGGCGAACCAAAACCAATGATGGTTTTGCAGCAAATCAGCGTTGGACGGTTGGTTTCTTCACGGGCAGTCAAGATCGCTTGGCGAACTTCTTCTGCGTCATGACCATCTACACGCGGAATAACCTGCCATCCATAGGCTTCGAAACGCTTTTGGGTATCATCGGTAAACCAACCCTCTACCTCACCATCGATAGAGATGCCGTTGTCATCATAGAAGGCGATAAGCTTGCCGAGACCCAAGGTGCCCGCCAGCGAACTCACTTCATGTGAGATACCTTCCATCATGCAGCCGTCACCCAGGAACACATAGGTGTGGTGGTCTACGATGTCCTGGCCTGCGACATTGAATTGCGCCGCCAGCGTCTTTTCAGCAATGGCCATACCGACCGCATTCGCAAGACCCTGCCCCAAGGGGCCAGTTGTGGTTTCTACACCCGGGGCATAGCCATATTCAGGATGACCCGGCGTTTTAGAATGCAGCTGTCTAAAGTTCTTTAGATCATCAATGGAGAGGTCATAACCCGACAGGTGCAGCAAGGAGTACAGCAACATGGAACCATGGCCATTTGACAGCACAAAGCGATCACGGTTGAACCAGCTAGGGTTGGATGGGTTATGGACTAGGAAATCATTCCATAGCACCTCAGCAATATCAGCCATGCCCATAGGGGCACCAGGATGGCCGGATTTTGCTTTTTGAACAGCATCCATGCTCAGAGCACGAATAGCGTTAGCCAGATCAGAACGGACGGGCATTGTAGAATCCTCGATTGAAAATCAATGTAGAGTAGATCAATTCAGCTTATTGGCATCGGTGAATCAATGGTCGTTGAAACAGGTGTCTCACAAAAAATCTTGTCGTCGAAATCACCACGCAAATAGGTTGCATGCGAAAGAAGGCTTGGGCCTGAACCAGCCACCTCCAACCGATGGTGCTATTGTCGCCTATGCGCCCCAAAGGGTAAAGGCTTGAAAGGATTTCACTTTTCAAATATCTATATCAAAATATTTTGATATAGATTTGCTTACCAGCAGCGAGGCTGTTACAGTGCGCGCTCTATCCCAAGATGCGAACCCAATGACAACCCATATTGAACCTCTAGCACAGTGCCTAAAGGCAGTTGCCGATCCGGTGAGGTTGCATCTTTTGCACATCTTGGGCTTGAGCAGTTATGGCGCCCTGGAGTTAAGCTATATTGTGGGTGTCAAACAAAACAGTTTGAGCCACCATCTCAAGTTGCTGTCAGCAGCGGGTCTGATTGAAAGTAAGCGTGAAGGCAATAGCATCTATTTTCGACGCGCGATCTATCAAGGTTCTTACCCTGAATTGGTATCGTCATTATTAAGTGCTGCCGACAGTCACAGACTACCTGCCCTGCATCTAGACAATATGCGCATGGTGCAGCAAGAACGCGTTTTACAGTCGCAAGAATTTTTTGACCGCCATGCGGCTGATTTCAAACAGCAACAAGAATTGATTGCCAGCTTTGACAGCTACGCCGATGTGGCCGCCTCATTGCTCATCAATAAAAGCCTGTCAACCGATCATGCCATTGAAATTGGTCCCGGAACGGGTGAATTTCTGGCTGTTCTATCAAAGACCTATCGCGCTGTGACCTCTGTTGATGTGTCACGCGACATGCTTGATCGTGCCACCGACTTTTGCCAAAAAAACCAATTAAACAATGTATCCCTGATCCACGGTGATCAAAGCCAGCTAAAGCACCTGAGCCAAGCCGCTGATGCAGTGGTGTTTAACATGGTGCTCCATCATGTTGCGACACCCGCTGACGAATTGGCACAGGCCGCTAACCTGCTAAAGACAGGTGGCGTTCTGATGGTGACAGAACTGTGCAGCCACGACCAAGACTGGGCACGCACCAGCTGTGGCGATCTGTGGCTGGGCTTTGACCCCAAAGAATTACAACACTGGGCAGCGCGCTGCGGCCTAGAACCGATTCAAACGACCTATGTTGGTTTGAGAAATGGCTTTCAGATTCAATGCCAAATTTTCTCCAAACTTCCAGCTCTCCTTGAGGATTAACACATGAGCGATTATCAATTATTTACCTCAGAATCCGTATCTGAAGGCCACCCAGACAAAATGGCTGACCAAATATCAGACGCTATTTTGGATGCCATTATCAAAGAAGATCCCGAGTCGCGCGTTGCCGTAGAGACCATGGTGAAAACCGGTATGGTCGTTATTGCCGGTGAAGTGCGCACCAATACCTATGTTGATCTTGAAGACATCGTACGTCAGGTCATCCTAGACATCGGCTACAACAGCTCTGATGTCGGTTTTGACGGTGCAAGCTGCGCCGTACTGAATGCCATTGGCAAGCAGTCTGGCGACATCGCCATGGGCGTTGACGAAGCTGAAGACAAGGACATGGGCGCTGGCGATCAGGGTCTGATGTTTGGTTATGCCACCACGGAAACCGATGTACTGATGCCCGCACCTATCTATTACTCACACCGTTTGGTTGAGAAACAGGCTGAATTGCGTAAGAACGGCACCCTAGACTGGTTGCGTCCTGATGCAACATCACAGGTGACGTTGCGTTACGAAAATGGGCTTCCTGTTGCCATTGACGCTGTGGTTTTGTCCACACAGCACAGCGCAAACATCGGCCTAGCCGATTTACAGCGCGAGGTTTTGGAGCACATCATCAAGCCGGTATTGCCTGCTGAATGGCTGCACAAAGACACCCAGTACCATATCAACCCAACCGGCAAGTTTATCATCGGCGGACCGGTAGGCGACTGTGGTCTGACAGGACGCAAAATCATCGTGGACACCTATGGTGGTACTGCACGTCATGGCGGCGGCGCGTTCTCAGGCAAGGATCCTTCTAAGGTGGATCGTTCAGCAGCCTATGCTGGCCGTTATGTTGCCAAAAACATTGTGGCTGCCGGTTTGGCGCAACGCTGTGAAATCCAAATTTCTTACGCCATTGGTGTCGCAAGACCGACTTCTATTTCTATCAATACCTTTGGCACCCATGTGATTCCAGAGGCAGAGATTGCACGACTGGTTGCCGATATTTTCGACCTGCGCCCAAGAGGCATCATCGAAATGTTGGATCTCAAGCGTCCGATTTACCGCGAAACAGCGGCCTATGGTCACTTTGGCCGCGAACTGCCGAATTTCACTTGGGAGCGCACAGACCGGGTTGAACAACTTCGTAGCGCCGCTGGCCTGTAAATACTGACCCCAGTGAAACAAGACCGAATACACCTTCATTTTTACGCACAGATTGTTAGGAGATACACCATGACCGCATTTCAGGATTATAAAGTAGCAGACATCAGTTTGGCTGCCTGGGGTAGAAAAGAGATTCTTATCGCAGAAAGCGAAATGCCTGCCTTGATGGCATTGCGTGCCAAATATGTGGCGGCACAGCCTTTAAAGAATGCCAAAATCATGGGTTGCATCCACATGACCATTCAAACGGCCGTGTTGATCGAAACCCTCATCGCCTTGGGTGCAGAGGTTCGTTGGTCATCATGTAACATCTTCTCTACCCAGGATCACGCAGCGGCAGCTATCGCTGCAGCTGACATACCGGTTTTTGCTTGGAAAGGCGAAACTGAAGACGAAGCTGCATGGTGCATTGAGCAAACCATTGTTAAAGATGGTCAGGATTGGGGCGGCAACATCATTTTGGATGATGGCGGTGACCTAACCGAAATGTTGCATAACAGATTCCCAGAAATTTTGGCTAACTGCCATGGTATCTCTGAAGAAACCACCACGGGTGTCCACCGCCTGTTGGACATGTTGGCGGAAGGCACTTTGAAAGTACCTGCCATCAACGTCAATGACGCTGTGACCAAATCGAAAAACGACAACAAGTACGGCTGTCGCCATTCGTTAAATGATGCCATCAAGCGTGGCACCGACCACCTACTCGCAGGTAAAAAAGCCTTGGTTATTGGCTATGGCGATGTGGGTAAGGGTTCTGCTGCGTCACTGCGCCAGGAAAACATGATCGTAAAGGTGTCTGAAATCGACCCTATCTGCGCGATGCAGGCCTG
>CAWUUZ010000315.1:0-3361 GCA_963925745.1 uncultured Pseudomonadales bacterium | reverse complement strand
GGCAACAACCTGATGTATCTACCCTTGGATCAGATTAAACGCGCCGCCGCTGGTGTCGTGACAAACAACGCTGGCCTCAGTTCAGGCAGTGCTGTTTCCAATCTGAGCTCATCCGAAATGAAAGAATTAACCGATGGCATTATTGAAGAATTTCGCCTACGCGGTTTAATTCGGACCGGAAACTAAGGAGAAGCATCATGACAAATAAATCTATTTTTGGTGCCCTTCTTGTGGTTGTTGTTATGTTTTTAGCAGCCAACAGTCTGTACATCATCAGCGAGCGCGAGCGCGGTATATTGTTGGCTTTTGGAGAGATGCAAATTGATGACATCGAACCCGGTCTGCATGTAAAAATGCCTTTCGTCAACACGGTTCGTAAGTTTGAAGGCCGTTTGATAAACCTTGATATTCGCAAAGAACGCTTCATTACCAAGGAAGACCAATTCCTTGAAGTGGACAGCTATGTCGAATGGCGTATTGATAACCCGGGCCTTTATTATAAGGCAACCTCTGGTGGCCAAGAAACGGTAGCCATGACGGTATTGACCTCACGTGTCAATGACGGTTTGCGCTCGGAGTTTGGTAAGCGTACACAGGGAGAACTTGTCTCTGGCGACCGTGACATGCTAACGCGCATCATTAAAGACAAGGTGAACGAAGTGGCCTTGACCCAATTGGGTATTGAAGTGGTTGACGTGCGTGTCAAGGGTATCGATTTGCCCTCAGACGTGTCTGAAAACGTTTTCCGTCAAATTCGTACTGAACGTGAGAAAGAAGCACAGGAAAGACGCTCACGTGGTCGCGAAGAAGCGGAAAAAATTCAGGCAAACGCTGACCGACAGAAAATTGTTATCGCCGCTGATGCCTATAAGCTTGGTGAAGCGATTCGTGGTGAAGGTGATGCGACAGCAGCCGCTGTTTACGCCGAGGCCTATAACAAAGACCCTGAGTTTTATGCCTTTGTTCGAAGCCTGCGCGCCTATGAAGAAACCTTCTCGTCGGGTAATGACATCATGGTCATGGAACCTGACAGCGACTTCTTCAAATACCTGAATCAACAATCTGGAAAGTAGTATGCCAAACGATGAATGCTGTACCACAAGTTTTAAGGTGTTACAGCATTCAAAAACTGGCAATGCAGCACTGTTTACAGTTAGAATTCGTTAACCGGGACTACCCGGTTTTTTTACGCCTGTTGGATTATATTCATGAAGCACGTTGAACGTTGGTTACTGCCCGATGGTATCGAAGAAATATTGCCCCCAGAAGCGGCCAATATTGAATTTTTGAGACGTCAGGTACTGGATCTTTTGACCACCTGGGGATACGACCTGGTGATACCGCCTATGGCAGAGTATCTCGAGAGTTTACTCACCGGTGTGGGTCATGACGTTGACCTCCTAACCTTCAAAATCACCGACCAACTGTCGGGTCGCATGATGGGACTGTCTGCTGACAACACGCAACAGGTTGCCCGCATGGATGTGCATTCAATGCAGCAGCAAAATACGGCCCGCTACTGCTATTCAAGCCCTGTTCTTCATACCCGACCAGCAAGCATTCATGCATCGCGCAGCCCCATTCAGGTTGGCGCTGAGCTATATGGTATCAAGAGCGTCGCCGCTGACATCGAAATTGTCTGCCTGATGCTGGAAATGCTGCAGGGTTTGGGCATCACTGACATCACCCTAGATTTAGGCCATGTTGCGATTTATCACAGCATGGTTGCGTCGATGGCGTTACCAGAAGACATCGATAAGCAGCTTTACAGACTGGTCAGAGACCGATCACTGCCCGACCTGTCACAGTTTGTTGCGGCACACGCGTCAACCTATCCTGACATGAAGTTGATCGCAGACCTGAACCTCTATAGCGGCTCACGCGACACCCTGGTCGGTGCCTACAAGGCCTTTGCTTCGATTGGACCGACGATAACAGGTCATCTTGATCGCCTGATCAAGATCGCAGATGCCATTGAAGTGCGTTATCCCAAAGTGGCGCTCAACTTCGACTTAGCCGAACTCAAAGATTACAATTATCACACGGGATTGGTGTTTTCAGCCTTTACCCCCCAATTTGGTCATGCCGTTGCAAAGGGTGGTCGTTATGATGCGACAGGTACCGTATTTGGCAGCAGCAGACCCGCAACTGGATTTAGCGCAGACCTCAAGGTGCTTGCGCGCTTGGTCAAGAAAGTATCCGATGCGCCTGCCATATTCGCACCCTTGAAGGGCGGCGAAAGCCTGCACACTGCGGTTACGGCATTACGGCAATCAGGACGCCGTGTTATCCAAGCAATGACTGCTGCGGAAACACCGGAACAGCTCAACTGCAATCAGATTTTGATTCAACAGGATGACCATTGGGTCGTCAAAAACAATTCATAAACTACAAGGGTAAGGCTCTCACTATGGGCAAGAATGTCGTGGTTTTAGGCACCCAATGGGGTGATGAAGGTAAGGGTAAGGTCGTAGACCTGTTGACCGATAAGGCCGATGCAGTGGTACGATTTCAGGGTGGTCACAATGCCGGACACACCCTGGTCATAGATGGCGTTAAGACAGCGTTGCATTTGATTCCTTCTGGTATTTTGCGTTCAGGCGTTCAGTGCATCATTGCCAATGGCGTTGTGGTTGCACCTGATGCGCTGTTGCGTGAAATTGCAGCACTTGAAGGTCGTGGTGTACCCGTTCGTGAGCGCTTAAAGCTCAGCAATGGTTGTCCCCTTATTTTGCCCATTCATTGCGCCCTGGATGTTGCCCGTGAAGAAAAGCGCGGCAAAGCCAAGATCGGCACCACCGGTCGTGGTATCGGACCTGCGTATGAAGACAAGGTATCTCGTCGCGGATTGCGTGTTGGCGATATGTACCAGCCTGAATTCCCGGTGAAATTGCGTGAATTGATGGACTACCACAATTTCATGCTCAGCAACTATTACGGTCAGCCGGAAATCGATTTCCAAGAAACACTCGATTTGGCTAACCAGTGGGCTGCTGAAATAAAAGACATGGTGGTCGACACCGTGAATCTGATCCATGACATCCGCAATGCGGGTGGCAACATTATGTTTGAAGGCGCCCAGGGCTCCTTGCTCGATATTGACCATGGCACCTACCCCTTTGTCACCTCGTCAAACACAACTGCTGGTGGTGTTTCAACGGGTTCTGGCGTTGGTCCGCTCTATATCGACTACATCATCGGCATTACCAAGGCCTATACCACCCGTGTCGGTTCTGGTCCTTTCCCAACCGAGCTCTTTGATGACAATGGCAAGTATTTGGCTGAAAAGGGTCACGAAGTGGGCACCACAACCGGCCGTGCACGTCGCTGTGGTTGGTTTGATGCAGCCTTGGTCAAACAC
>CAWUUZ010000314.1:0-5085 GCA_963925745.1 uncultured Pseudomonadales bacterium | reverse complement strand
TGTGGTTTACATCATAGAGGCGCATCTCGCCGTCCATATCCATGTCAGCGTGGCTGTCGCTGTCGTCAATCATATAGACCGCGTTAAGCTGTTGCGCAAACACGCTCATCACCGCATCTTCTGCCCATATACCCGTCCATGCCTCACCAAAATTGGCCAAATAGGCCTTTAGCCGATCAGGCGTATCTCGTGCGGGATCAACCGTTGCCAAATAGGGTTGGGGCGGTGTCATTTCCAGCGCCACGATCCGTTGCACAGTTTGATTGATAAGCAACAAATTGGTCGGGCAGACATCGGCACAGTTGAGAAAGCCAAAATTGAGTAGGCTCCAATGACCCTGAAAGGCAGCGATGTCAAAAACTGTGCCGTCTTGATCCAGCAGCGGTAGACCTGTAAGGGCCTTTGGCTGGGGATAGAGGATGGTGTTGTAGCGGGACAGTTCCTCTGGGGTCAACTCGGCAACGGTGGCCTGCTGGTACTGATAAAATTGCAGCCCAAACAAACCCACCACAAAGACCATCACGATGGCGACGGTCCAGCGAATGTTAGTCAAAGCTAAATATCCTTATGGTCCAATAATGGTCTACCAACAGCGCCACAAACAACCACATCAAATAGCTAATGGAATATTTGAAGGTGGTAAAGGCGATTTGCCGTTGTTCGGTTCCCCGCAACTGCCATGCCCACCAAATAAACCGAAAATTCAGCGCCAATACTGCGACCAAATAGACCAAACCATTGTGGCCGGTGGCTACAGGTAACAGGGTTACGGCAAGCAAGATGTAGCAGTAGAGCAAAATCTGTAAGCGTGTATAGGGAATACCATGGGTAACGGGCAACATGGGAATACCCACCTTGCGGTAGTCATCGACACGGTAGATCGCAAGGGCCCAAAAATGCGGTGGTGTCCAAATAAAGATCATCAACACCAGCAGCAAGGGATAGGCATCGATGGTGCCGGTCATAGAGGTCCAGCCCAAAAGCGGGGGCGCAGCGCCAGCCAAGCCACCGACAACAATGTTCTGAGGTGTCGCGCGTTTGAGATACCCGGTGTAGATAAAGGCATAGCCAACCAAAGAAGCCAGGGTCAACCAGGCTGTGAGGGCGTTGACATAGAGCGCCAAAATAACCATGCCGACCACCGTGATCGCGATCGCAAACAGCAGGCTTTGCAGCTCGGTCAACTTGCCGGTCACAATGGGACGTAAGCGGGTTCGGGCCATCTGACGGTCAGCACGGGCATCAATCACGTGGTTAAAGGCAGCGCCGCCGCCAGCAACCAAGGCAATACCAATGTTGGCAATCAACATCAGGATAAAATCGGGTCGACCTTCAACGGCGAGCAACATGCCAACCACCGCTGTTAATATCATCAAAGCCACTACCTTTGGCTTGGTCAGTGACAGATAGTCGTGCCAATAGCCAAAGGATGCGTCGGTATTGTCATTCATGGGAAGTCCTTGAGTAGGCAAAGTAGCTAATGGTTATCAGGGTGAGCAAGAGTATGGCGCCAAAGAGGTTGTGAAGCACAGCCACTGGCAGCGGCAAGTAAAAGGCCACATTACTTAGACCCAGGCCGATCTGAATGGAGAGAACCGATCCCAGTAATACCGCGAGTTTTCGGCTACCCGCCTTGTAAAGGCTGATCAGCAACCAACCCAGCACCAGTGTCACGGCGATGGCACCCATTCGGTGTGCGAGGTGAATGGCGACCCGACCCGCTGCGTCCATCGTGCCACCCAAATAGTTGGGGCCGATATGCTGCATGATATTAAAACCGGCGACAAAATCGGGGTTTGGCCACAGCTGTCCCTGACACAGCGGAAGATCAGGGCAGGCCAGTGCGGCGTAATTTGAGGAAATCCAACCACCGAGCAAAATCTGCAAAACCACCACCGCCAAACCGATCCGTGCAAGTTTTTGTAGGTGGGCAATGCGCTCACCCATGTCAATGTGGTTTAAACGCAAGGACTGCCACCAGAGTGCGGACAGCAGGGTAAAACCGCCGAGTAGGTGCAGGGTCACAACCTGAGGCCAGAGTTTGAGCGTGACCGTCCACATGCCAAATAGGCCCTGAAGGACAACCCATCCCGCAACAAACAACGCCAGGCGCAGATTCAAGCCCTTTGGTTGCCAGGGTACCGTTGCCAGACTCGCAAAATAACCCAGGGTCAGGGGAATTAATGCGTAGTCCACGGGGCTACCCAAAAAGGCACGGGCAATGGTCGTCGCAACCAGCAAACCCAGAAGCGAAACGGGGAGCAGCCACAGGCGACGCGGAAAATGGCGCAATACCATCACCAACAGGCTAAGGCAGAGCAAGCCTAGAGAGGAGGCAAGGATTCGGTGAAACTGTTCAGGCCAGGTCTTGTGGGCCTCAACGGGGGTATCGGGAAAGGCTTCATTGGCAGTGGCAACATCCTCTACCGAGCCAGGCACCCACAGGTGGCCATAGCAGGTTGGCCAATCGGGACAGCCAAGACCCGCATCGGATAGCCGGGTAAAGGCACCTAGGACAATCACCGTTAGTGTCGCGAACAGGGTGATCATGATAACCCAACGAACGTGACGCAGGGCGAGTGGGCTTGGCTTGACTTCAGTCATGGGGCTTATCCTACCGACGATAATTTCAGTAATTTTTTAACATCTACCATGATGTCTTTCGGGTTACTGTCTTGGGTGTAATAGAGCATCATATTACCGAGTGGGTCGGACACAAAGATAGCAGTATTTCCTACGGGCTTGGATTGGGTCAGGCTTTCAATATCGGTAAGCGGTCCAGTCAACGTGCGGTAATAACCCACGTTATCAACCGCTACCGGTATGGGTTGATCTGACACATAGAGCCGTTCAACCCGCGATTCGTTTTTACCCAGCGCCACATGCAATTGACGCAGCTGTACAACCCAGGTCTCGCAAGCAGCATCACAGTCAGAGCCAACACGCAGGATGAGCTGCCACTTTTCGGAGGCAACCTCGGGCGTATCCTGTACAAACAAGGCCGTGATGGGAACAACGGGTGTCAGTAGCAGGCCGTGATTAACCCGGCCTTCCGGTGTATTCCAACCAGCCATATACATAAAGGTGGCCAAGGCCATCAGTACCAGAGGCGTTCCCATGATGACAGCGGCCAGGGTGCGTCCAGATGGACCCTTTTTAACCGGCGGTGTTTGTGGCGTTGAATCAGTCATGCTATGAAACCTTTTTTATGAGGTGTTGATTATAAAGTACGGGCGCGGTGCTTCCAGATCAAAAGCACAGCCCCTATGAATAGTACGGCTGCCAAGGCAAACCATTGCACCGCATAGCCCAGGTGACGTGCGGGACCCATGGCGGATTGTTCCCAATTGCCCATCAAGGCTTCGGGTTCAGCGGCATCAATTTCAAACAACACCGGCGCCATGTCGTCGGGCAACACGCCCAACTGCACGGGAAACAACTGTGCTTCTAGCCAGTGTAGATCAAGGAGGCGAACCTGGGTGTTCCAATTCACCTGCTCGGGCAGTGTTGGCACCTCGGGTAATTGGGTGCGGTAATGCGAGTCAGCTACAAAGCCCAGATTGACCAACGCAGAGCGGTAGGGTCCATTGGGCAAGGCCACGACCACCAGCAATTCATAGCCTACCTGTCCTTCATGGGTGCGACTGTCCCACCAATAATGTTGACCGGTTAGGGTGCCTTCAATATGAACAGGGCTAAAGGCTTCAAGGGTAAGGGTGATTTCACTGGGTGTAAGCGCGCCACGGGCAGCTTGTTCGTTTAATAGTTGAGTCTTTTCATCGGCTCTGTTTAACTGCCAAAACCCCAGCGATGCCGTCAATGGCACGAACGCAGCCAACAGGGCTAAAAGCCACCATTGATACCACCAAGCTGACAAACCGGACCGCATATAGGAACCCTACAATGTTAAAAACGATAATCGTTGTACTCATCTTACTGATGATCGTAACGCTTGGCACGGGATTACAGTCATTGTTAACCAGAAAGAACCCAAACCGTTTGGTCTGGATTCTGTGGTTGCGTGTTGCGATAGGGATCAGTTTGATAGCGCTGTTAATCATAGGCGGTTTGACCGGACAACTGACGACAACTGCGCCGTGGGCCGGTCAATATTGATCGCTTTAGATCCAATAAACCAAAATAAACAAGCAGACCCAGACCACGTCAACAAAGTGCCAATACCAGGCAGCGGCTTGGAATCCAAAATGGTCTTCTGATTTAAAGTGACCCTTTTGGCCCCGGAAAAACATCACGATCAGCATAAAGGTACCGATGGTGACGTGTGCACCGTGGAAACCCGTAAGCATGAAGAATGTTGTGCCATAGATGCCTGATTCTAGGGTGAGACCCAATTCGGTGTAGGCTTCATGGTACTCAACTGCCTGAAAGTACAGGAACAGCACACCCAGTGCGATGGTCAAACCCAACCACAGCTGCATCGGCTTACGCTTTCCTGCAATCAAGGCATGGTGTGAAATCGTCAGGGTAATACTGGAAGCCAACAGCAGTATCGTGTTGATCAATGGCAGACCTGTTGCATGAATAACGCCTTCTGGTGGCGTAAACAGGCTGTTGTCAGGGTTGCTCATGAGTGGCCAGGCTGCGCTAAAGTTGTCATACAGCATGGAGGTGCTTTCAAAGGCACCTTCGCCACCCAACCATGGGACGTTCAGAACGCGCACATAATAGAGCGCACCAAAAAACGCTACAAAGAACATGACTTCTGAGAAAATAAACCAACCCATGCCCCACACATAGCTGCGTTTTAGCTGTGGGCCAGCAAGGCCCTGGTTGTTTTCTGTGATTTGAATGCTAAACCAATTATAGAGGGTCGCCGCAAGTATCAGGGTGCCCGCTAAAAAGACCAGGGCATTACTGCCATTGATCCAAGTTGCGGCACCAATGACCGTCACAGCCATACCAATGGCCATCAGGATGGGTAGCTTGCTCTGTTCTGGTACGAAATACGTTTCAGTCTGTGTTTCACTGGCCATTTTTATCTCCGTTTGCCGCTACCTGGGTTATATCAAACAAGGTATAGGACAAAGTCAGTGTATCAATTGTTTCTGGAAGTTCTGGGTCAAT
>CAWUUZ010000313.1:0-3340 GCA_963925745.1 uncultured Pseudomonadales bacterium | reverse complement strand
ATGATAATTTCGAGCACCTTACCACTGATGTAATTGGTGATTTGTTGGTTCATTTCATTGCCAATCTGATTCAACAGACTGCGGCGTTTTGGTAGCATCCATTCAAGCTGTTCCAGCAAGAATCGGCGGTCTTTCATGATAAAAAAGACCAAGACGGGCACGATAATCACATAAACACCAACACCCAAGATATTCGGAACCGATTGAAAGGATGCTTGGATTAAGGGCACGACCCAGGAAACCACTGTCTCCCCCATCGAACTGCTGCTGATATAGGATGACCAGTGTTGCACCATCGCTTCGGTGAAATACTCGGGATAGAGAACGGGAAGCAACTGCAGCTGAGCTACCACATCCTGCAAAATACTGGGTGCCTCTGCCGCAAAGTTGGTCATCTGCTTAAACACCATGGGTGCGATACCCAGGATGATAAAGAGCAACGAGCCCATAAATGCCAGAAAAACCAACACATTGGCCAACCAATAAGGCACCCTGAGTTTTATCAGTCTGTTGGTCAAGGGTATCAGTAGATAGGCAATCATAAAGGCGGCGATTACCGGCGCAAGAATTCGACCGAATAGATAGAATGCGACAACAGTAACCGCAATAATAAAGGCCAAAATAATGGCTTCTTCGTCATGAAAGTATCTGTGAACGAGCTTTTTAAACACTTGCGACATGACTGGAATGGTTTTCATTTAAGCGTTACTTCCTACTTGAATGTAAAATTGAAAAACAGCGTGCTGCGTTTTTTCAGAGATCAACGTGTGCTGACTCGCGCCGATAAATGAGGGTATATCGCGCTTAGCACCAGAATCCGTCGCCTTGACCAACAATATGGCACCTGGCTCCATGCTATTCAACATGACCTTGGTCTTTAACAGTGGCATTGGGCACCGCATATTCGTTGCATCTAGCGTTTTGTCTACCGATAATTTACACATTGATGACCCACAGTAACAACATTAACGGGCATGATTATAAACATTCGCCATAATAATACATGAGGAGTTTGGCTTGCGTATTCTTTCATTGTTGCTACTGATGCTATTGCCCCCTGCAATGGCTGCTGACTCCCTGCCCCAATTTGGCAATGCGACTGCTGGATTTACCCAACAGCAGGAACATGTCTTGGGATACGGTTGGCTCAGACACATACGGAGTCGTACGGCCATCATTGAAGATCCCTTGATTCAGGATTATCTCTATAGTCAGATCAACAACCTCAGACAGCAACTCAATCTGGATTCTTTACCCATTACCACAGTGGTACTCAATAATTCCCAGCTAAACGCCTTTGCGGTGCCGGGCAACATTATTGGCGTTAACAGCGGACTGTTTTTGACCGTACCGGTAGAAGAACAATTCCTCAGCGTCCTGTCGCACGAGCTGTCACATCTTGAATTGCACCATTTCAACCAGCAGCTTGATAATCAGGCACAACGACAAAAGTTGGCCTTTATGTCTGTCCTCACCTCTTTGGTAGTTGCGCCCTATTCCATTGAGGCCAGCCAAGCGATATTAACCGCCGGCATGGCGGACAACGCCATCCAACACCTTGCCTATACCCGAACCCTAGAATCTGAAGCAGACCGGCGGGCAATGACCGTGATGGCCAATGCCGGCTATCGAACCACGGCTATCAGTGACATGCTTCAAACCATGATGGGCTATAACCTGTCAAAGCGTAACGAGGTGCCAGAGTATTTTCAGACACACCCCTTAACCCCCAACCGCATCGCAGACAGTTTGCAGTGGAGCCAACAAAAGACATCACTGGTGACACCCAAGATTCCAAACACCCTCACCTTTCAACTGATACGTGTACGCCTTGCTGAACTCCATAGGGTTGGCTTGATGCCATCAAAAGACCTGGCAACCGACAACCTGTTACGCTGGGCAAACACCTTGCGAGAGGTCGACGAAAAACTGCTGCTAAGTGACCTCGACGGGGCAGACCAGCTGTTAGCGTCATTTCCAATAAACCTACAAGCGGAGACAGAGTGGCGTCTGCGCCATATAGCGTGGCTTCGCGCCTCAGGAAAAACGGAAGAGGCTCTGGAACAGTTGTTACAGATGAAGCATTTTGAACCCAACAGTATTCGCATTCACCTCGCCTTGGCTGAGGCGCTAAAATCGGCAAACCGCTTGCCTGAGGCCATCCAGTTGCTACGTCAATTGGCACAACAGAATCCGCAACAGCCACGACTGTGGTTCTATGTGATGCAATTTGGTGAATCGGGTAGCGACGACTGGGCCAAATTTGACGCTGACATTCAGTTTCAATGGCTTATGGGACAGGACGAACGGGTTATGAATCGACTAGAGGCTGCAATGCAGTCATCCCAGTGGTCGGGCACCGATAAGGCACGGATACAGGATCGAATGAATCAGTGGCTACACGAAAAGGACATACTGGAAGGTCTCTAAGCGGACGTTAGAGACCTTTAGGGCTGTTTTAGCTGCTTGGACACACTATCTGGCTGCAAAGGCCAACATGCGATTTAGCGGGATTAGAGCGGCTTCTATAAGCGCTGGGGAAACCGTCACTTCATTGGTACCCTCACTTAAACTGGCTTTCAAACGCTGAAGATCATTCATCGCCATCCAAGGACAGTGCGCGCAACTACGGCAGGTTGCACCCTCACCGCGTGTCGGCGCTTCGAGAAAGGTTTTGCTGGGTGACGCCTGACGCATCTTGTAAAAAATGCCCCGGTCTGTGGCAACAATAAAGGTTTGATTGGGCAAGGTCTTTGAAGCCAGTATTAACTGCGAGGTACTTCCCACAACATCAGCAAGTTCAATGACCGATTCAGGGGATTCAGGATGCACCAGTACGGCAGCGTCGGGGTGCAACGCCTTTAGCGTTTCTAGGCCTTGGTGGCGGAACTCTTCGTGCACAATACAGGAACCGTTCCACAACAACATATCAGCACCGGTTTGCTTCTGAATATAGCGCCCAAGGTGTTGGTCTGGTCCCCAGAGAATCTTTTTGCCCTGGTCGTGCAAATGGCCCACGACATCTAGCGCAATACTTGAGGTCACGACCCAATCGGCGCGGGCCTTTACCGCGGCAGAGGTATTGGCGTATACAACAACAATGCGGTCTGGATGCTGATCACAAAAAGCCGAGAAAGCTTCTACTGGACAACCCAAATCCAAACTACATTCAGCCTCTAACGTCGGCATCAGTACGGTTTTTTCAGGCGATAAAATCTTTGCAGTTTCACCCATAAAGCGAACGCCAGCAACCACCAGGGTGTCACTCGCGACATTTTTCCCAAAACGTGCCATTTCTAAAGAGTCACCGACGAAACCGCCCGTTTCTTCAGCCAGTTCC
>CAWUUZ010000312.1:0-10963 GCA_963925745.1 uncultured Pseudomonadales bacterium | reverse complement strand
AATACTTCAATACAGAGCACATAGAGCGCCGTCGCAGCCGCAGCCTCCGACAACACCAGCCAACCTGAAAGCACGCCACCCAATACAATAACGGGAATGCCGAGTTCCCATTTGGTTTCCCAGAAAGACGATCTGAGTTCTGCCCACACAAAGGCCTGCTTGGGTGCCGGCGCATGCCGATTTGCCCAGAGTCCATAAAAATACAGTGCCAGGATCATAACCAAAGCAGGAATGACCCCTGCAATAAACAGATCCGCGACATCGACATCAACAATATCCATCTGTTGGGCAATGATGCCATACAGCAACAGCGGTATCGCAGGAGGCAACAGCAAGCCCAAACTACCCGAGGTGGTAATAAGACCCAATGAAAAGGATTCTGGATAACCCGCCTTCTTCAATGCGGGCAGCAACAAGGCGCCGACCGCCACGATGGTGACCCCTGAACCGCCTGTGAGCATCGTAAAGAAGGCACAGGTCATAAGACCGATAATCATCATGCCACCAGGCAACCATCCCAGGGCAGCCATGGAGACCCGCACCAAGCGATCTGCTGTTTTGGCTTCACTGAGCAAAAAGCCAGCAAAGGCAAATAGTGGCAACGCCATTAAAATGCTGGATTCGGTCAGACGGTACAGCTCAATCGGCAAAACCATGAGGTCGATGTCGCTGGTACTAAATCCCAATGCGGCGCCGGCCAAAATGACCAAGAACAACGGCACGCCCAACAATGCGGCAATCAGAATGCCAGAACTCAGTATAAAATTCATGCTGCAGACTCCCGGTCATTCAAAACGGCTTTCAATCCAAACCGCACGGCCATCACGGCAAAGCCAAGTGGCATAATTATTTGGAAGGGCCAAGCTGGCAAGTTGCCAAAAGCAGGTGTGTTGTATAGCAATTCGTCATAAACAAAGGTGACACTAACCCAGGCCATTAGACTGCAAATTGACGCAGATAGGAGATGAACCAACCGCATGACCCAGACAATGATTGGCCCTTTGACGTACTGGGTCAACAAATCAATGGCTATGTGGTTGCCTTCCCGCGTGCCAATCATGGCGCCCAGTATGGCAATCCACAGTACCGATATGCGAATCACTGGGTCGATCCAAGTGACGCCTGTTCCAAATAGGTTGCGCATGACAATCTGCGACACCGCCAAAACCATCATGCTAGACAGTATCAACACCAAGAGGCTGTTTTCGGCCAGGTGTAGCCAGCCGGAAATTTTGTAGAAAGCTTTTTTCATGTCGTCCTTTCGGTATGAAAGCGCCGTTATCGGCTTCTATATTCGGTAAGCCAACCCGTCACCAGGTCGTAGACTTCTTGTGAATACTGCCCCATTTCAATCAGCTTTTCACTGGCGCGTTCGGAGTCCGACAACAGGCGCGCACGCTCCTCATCGTTCATCTTTACCACCTCAAGACCCTGGTTTAGCAGCGCTTCATAGGCCTTGATGTTGTCTACGCGGTTGAGCTGATCTAGGGTTTTACTGGCACTATTCAAATGCTGAGACACGATGACCTGGTCTTCTGGACTGATCTTTTGAAAGACCTTGTTATCAATGGCCATGGTTGCCGCGGTATATAAAAATGGCTGGTCAGTGATATAGCGCACCTTGGTAAACCATTGCATGCTGATTGTGGCGATAGGCGGGCTTGCCAAGGCATTGATGGCACCGGTTTCTAATGAGGTTTTGACCTCGCCATAGCCGAGAACGATGGGTGAAATACCAAAGGCCTTGCTGATATTTTCTGAAATGGCATCGTTTGATGGAATCCAAAATTTTTGTAACTTCAAATCGTCTTGGGTGATCACAGGATTGACCGAAACCAGATAGGCAAAGCCACCTTCCATAAGCCCAAAGGTTTTCCAACCACCCTGTTCATAGCCATCGGTCACGGTTTGATCAAACTTTTCCCGTACAAAATCGACTTCCTCAAAGGTGCGAAACAACATGGGGGCATTGTAAATCTGACCATCACGAAAAACGTCAGCAAACAAACCAGTTTGAATAATGGCTCCGTGCAACTGGCCAATTCTTACCTTGCGCAAAACAGCCTGATCGTCACCCATCACACCACCCGGATAGAAGCGCATCGTGACGCGGCCCTCTGTATCCCGATCAATGTCGTCTGCAGCCGCGCGAAAGGTGTTGAGTATGCTTGTACCATCGGGGTAAGCCGTGGATACCTTCAGGGTAATACCCATGGCACTCATGCTAAACAATGCACAGGCGGTGGCAACAAGAAATGGTTTTATCACTGATACTTCCCCTTAAAAATAGTCGACGCTGCTCGCAAGCAACTCACGCGCAAGTTTTTGCGCATATACATTCTGTAGCCATAACCCTGGCGTTTCTGGGTCTGCATCTATAACTGATTGCAGCAAACTGTCGTGAAGCGCTTGGTCAAATACCAACCGAGCATAATGGCGCGCAAACATAACCGGTATCAGTAAGTTTCTTCCCTCTGTCACATCCATGGCCTGTGTAAAATAGGCATGGGCGACCTCTGGCTTGCCGCCAAGAGAGGGGGGAATAAGGGTGTTTAAGACGCCGAGATACAAAAGAACTTGGCCATTGTCATAGGTTGGGTCAACCGCAGCGACCTTTTCCATGATGGTTTGCACCTTTGCCAGATCGGCAATGGCATTCCAATCGTTGCTATTCTCCTGAATGACACCCACCCAGCTGCTGCCCAAAATGTACAGCGCGTTTATTTCTCGGTCCTTGTCTACCTTGGTCAAATGCTGTTCAAAGGCATCAAATCGCATCTCTTTTAAATCACAGGGTGACTTCATGACAGCACAGTAGGCAGCAGATGCGCGCTGGTAAGCGACAGAAACCATGTGGCGACGACGCTCAGGCTCAGCAACAAACAGGGTTGCGTAGGCACCATAGAGCGTGGAGGACGTTTGAAGGAGGCTGACATTCTCAGGGTAGTTCACAACCATGCCATCTAGGGTCAGTAGATACGCAGGCAATCCCGCTTCTACAGTGGCCATGTCTGGGTTGTTCAACACGGCTGTATTAAATGACTCTGGAAGCCGTGCCACTGAACAGGCAGACAAAACAATCGGCAATGCGATAGCGAGAAACAGTCGAAATTTCAAGGCACAGATTCCTGATTTACGAAGAACCGCCATTTTAGCAAATATTTGGTGAAGTGTTGTGGTTTCAATGCAAAAAGCCACAGGAAGGCTGTTCATATTCACCGCCAGTTGGGAGACAGCGCAAACAGGCATGGGTAGCACAAGAATCTATGCGCCACCCACGATGCCCATTGCGATCTATACGGAAGGTCTAAAAACGGGGATCTGGCACCGGCTTATTACCCAGTATCTCATCAACCCTGTGCATAACAGACTCTGTGACCCTGTCTCTGGTCAGCATGCTTGCCAGATTGTCTTCGAGTTGACTGCGTCGTGAAACACCCAAGATCACAGTACTGACACGGGGATTCTTTAAACACCAGTTAATCGCAAGATGGTGCAGCGGCATGGACAGCTCATCACTGAGTGCTGACAGGGACGCAACCCGTGCCACCATGTTTGCATGCCCCTCTCCCGTCATCCGTGCCTTTAACCATTCGTAACCGGGTAAATTCAGTCGGCTGTCTTCAGGAATTTCCTTTTGGTACTTTCCGGTCAGAATGCCACTGTATAGCGGCGACCAAATGGTTGTTCCCAAACCCATTAATTCATAGACAGGCAAAAATTCTTTTTCAACCTTGTCTCGGTGAAACATATTGTACTGGGGTTGTTCCATTGTTGGACCGATCAGATTTTCGGAACGTGCGACAGCATAGGCTTCGGTAAGCTGCTGTGCAGACCACTCAGATGTTCCCCAGTACATCACCTTGCCTTGGGACACCAGGTCGTGCATCGCTCTCACCGTTTCGGATATCGGGGTATCAACATCAGGACGGTGGCAAAAAAACAGATCCAGATAATCGACCTGTAGGCGTTTTAGCGCAGCGTGACAGGCATCAAAAACATGCTTTCGACTCAGGCCTTTTTGGTTTGGTTTCTCACCACCAAAAAACACCTTGCTGGACACCACAAAACTGTCTCTCGTCCACTTTAGCTGGGCGATTGCCTGGCCCATAACAATTTCAGAACCGCCATTTTCATAGCCTTCTGCATTATCAAAAAAATTAATACCCGAATCATAGGCGTGAGCCATAATGTCTCTCGCTGCTGAGACATCTACCTGTTTTGCAAAGGTTACCCATGATCCCAAACTGAGGGCGCTGACTTGTAATCCTGATCTGCCGAGACGTCTATATTCCATGTGACTCCCTGGTACCTGTAATGCATGTCTGTCTACCCCAAGCCACAGGTAACAGCCTAGCAGTAAAAAAAAGGGCTGCGGCCCTTACTTAGCCGCCAAAGTAACTCAGCATCACACCTGCGGCGACAGCCGAACCGATGACACCGGCGACATTGGGTCCCATCGCATGCATCAGCAAGAAATTTTGGTTGTTTGCTTCCAATCCGACTTTATTGGACACGCGGGCAGCCATGGGCACTGCTGAGACGCCGGCCGAGCCAATGAGTGGGTTGACTGGAATTTTGGAAAATACATTCATCAGCTTTGCCATCAAGATGCCTGCAGCGGTACCGATACAAAAGGCGACCAGACCCAACAACAGAATACCCAAGGTCTGCATGTTTAAAAATGCCTCTGCGCTGAGTTTAGAGCCCACGCCTAACCCCAAAAATATGGTCACAATGTTGATCAGCGCATTCTGTGTCGTATCGCTGAGCCGATTAACAACGCCAGACTCTCGCATCAAATTACCAAAGCAAAACATGCCTAGTAGTGGCGCTGCAGAGGGTAAAAACAGTGCAACTAAAATCAAGACAACCTGAGGAAAGACGATTTTTTCGGCCTTAGACACGGGTCTTAACTGGGTCATCACAATTTCGCGTTCTGCCTGTGTGGTCAAGGCTCTCATAATGGGCGGCTGTATCAAGGGGACCAAAGCCATATAGGAGTATGCCGACACGGCAATAGCCCCTAATAACTCAGGTGCTAGCCGTGTCGCCACATAGATCGATGTGGGGCCATCCGCACCACCAATGATCCCAATCGCAGCTGCCTGCATCAGCGTATAGGAAACAATCCCCGCATCACTCAGTGCAATCGCACCCAAGACCGTTGCAAAGATACCAATCTGTGCCGCCGCGCCGAGAAAGAGCGTTTTTGGATTGGCTAAAAGCGGTCCAAAATCGGTCATTGCTCCCACGCCCATAAAAATAATGAGCGGAAACACATTGGTGCTGATACCTATGTGAAAGATATAGTAAAGCAACCCACCCGCCGCTTCTTGATGCCCTAAAGCATCATAGATCGGCGCATTGTAAAATCCCGCTTCCGGGATATTGACCAGAATAGCACCCATGCCTATGGGCAATAGCAGGAGCGGTTCAAAGCCTTTACGGATCGCAAGAAAAATCAATCCCAGCCCAACAAAAATCATCGAAGCTTGACCAAAACTCAGATTTGCAAAACCCGAATTCTGTATCAGTGCCATCATATTTTCCATGAGAATGAAGGTCTCCTTAGAGCATCAGCAAGGGATCACCGATCGAGACGGCGTCACCTTCTTTAGTGAGAATGTCACCAATAACACCGGCTCGCGGTGCACTGACCTCTGTTTCCATCTTCATCGCTTCTAGGATAATGATCACCTGCCCTTCGGTAACCACATCGCCCGATTTCACACATACCTTAAAAATATTACCTGCCAGGGGTGCCGCCACGACATCTGATGGGGATGCGGATGTTACTGGTGACGCATCTGCCTCAGTGCCACCGGCAGATACAGCCAGATCATATTGCTGACCATTGACCACCACCTGTACCGTGCCACCCTGTTTGACCACGGCATGGTATTTTTTACCCTGCAGCGTGACATTAAAATGACCATCATCCGCAGTCGCTGTGGATGCCTTCTCTGCGGGTTTCGCAACGGTGTCCGGCGCCGGCTCAAATGCCGATGGGTCGTCTCTATTTTGTAGAAACTTCAAACCGATTTGAGGGAACAGCGCGTAGGTCAAAACATCATCAACCACCTGATCAGAGAGTCTAATGCCCTCCCTTTTTGCGATATCCGTCAATTCAGCCGTTAAGGTCTCCATTTCTGGCTTTAAAAGGTCTGCAGGTCTACAGGTAATCGCCACCGCACCATTAAGCACTTTGGTCTGAAGTTCCAAATCATAAGGGGCTGGCGCTGCGCCATATTCGCCCTTAAGGATACCCTGTGTTTCCTTGGAAATATTTTTGTAACGCTCACCAGCAAGGATATTGAGTACCGCCTGGGTACCGACAATTTGTGAGGTTGGCGTAACCAATGGGATATATCCCAGGTCCTTTCTAACCTTGGGTATCTCGTTCAATACCGCGTCAAATTTGTCTTCAGCACCCTGTTGTTTGAGCTGACTTTCCATGTTGGTCAACATGCCACCAGGCACCTGTGCAACCAAAATTCGAGAGTCGATGCCTCGTAGAGAACCTTCAAAGCTGACATATTTCTTTCGTACTTCACGGAAATAGGCTGCAACCTCTTCTAGGGCAACAATGTTCAGGCCGGTATCTCTATCTGTGCCCTGCAATGCCGCCACAAGAGATTCCGTGGGTGAGTGCCCATAGGTCATGGACATTGATGAAATCGCCGTGTCTATGTGGTCAATCCCCGCCTCTACTGCTTTTAATAGGGTCATGGATGACAAACCTGCCGTTGCATGGCAGTGAAGTGCTAGGGGTATGTCTTGGGTAGCCTTAATTTTTGAGACCAATTCATAGGCATCATAGGGCGTGAGTATGCCTGACATGTCTTTGATACAGATTGAATCTGCACCCATGCTTACCAATTCCTGGGCCAAGGTGACCCAGCTATCGAGGCTATGTACAGGGCTCTTGGTATAGGACAGCGTCGCCTGTGCATGTGCACCCTGCTTTTTAACCGCTGCCAATGCCTGAGACATGTTTCTTGGATCATTCATCGCATCGAAAACACGAAAAACATCGATGCCATTGGTTGCCGCACGCTCAACAAAGGCATCAACCACGTCATCAGCATAGTGTCGGTAACCCAATAGGTTCTGGCCACGCAGAAGCATTTGCTGGCGTGTGTTGGGCATCGCCGCTTTCAGCTCGCGTAAGCGGTGCCACGGGTCTTCACCGATAAATCGAATACAGCTATCAAAGGTTGCACCACCCCAGGTTTCTAAAGACCAAAATCCTATCTGGTCCAATTTTTCAGCAATGGGGAGCATATCCTCTAGTCGCAAACGGGTTGCAAAAAGGGACTGGTGAGCATCTCTTAATACGACATCAGTAATCTTTACTGGGTTTTTCGGATGAGACATCATTCAAAATCCTGTGCTATCAATTGGACGTTTTTCTAGCCTGTACAAGCGCTGTCACGGCGGCTGCAACTGCAACCAATTCACGGTCATTGCTCTGGCTAAAGGCCATGGGGACAAGATTTTTCTCAGTATCAGATTGCATGAATCGAGTCATGAGCTTTGACATCAACATCGTGCTGACCACCAACAGGGTCAAAAAAGAAAACACAGTTCCCATGCCAAGTGCCATTAAATCAATCCCAGACGACAAAAGTTCCGACATGTCGTTTCTCCCCTAGCAAGGTGTGTCAGATTCAATCTCAGGTATGAAATGTACTGAAGACAGTCTAGTACTGCAACCTTCAAAGATCATTTCCCTATCAGTCATTAGTCTGAATATCTTCATCTCAGCTAGCCTGTGTTTCAAGTTGTTTTGACGGATTATTATTAGTCTTCAAACCCTTTTTTCTCTACACTACCCGCCAAACAACCACCTACCAATCCTCTTTTACACCACAGAAGTATCACTGCATATGAAACTATGGTTAGCCCCCATGGAAGGCCTGATGGACTATAGCCTTCGGGATATCGTCACACGCTTTGGCCATATCGATCTGGCGGTCAGCGAGTTCGTGCGTGTTATCGACCAACCGCTACCAGACCATGTGTTTTTGGCCCAGGTACCTGAGCTGACCCAAGGGGGTTACACTGCCTCAAAAACCCCTGTGCGCGTGCAATTACTGGGATCGGATCCTGAAGCGCTCCTTGCCAATGCAGCTATTGCATTAAGGCTTGGGTCTCATGGGATAGATTTTAACTTTGGTTGCCCTTCTAAAACAGTGAACCGCCATTGCGGTGGCGCCGTGTTGCTCAAAGAGCCAGACCGAATTTATGACATCCTGAGTTTTATACATAGAAATCTACCCGCAGGCACAGCACTGTCAGCCAAGATGCGTTTGGGCTTTGACGACAACTCCCGATGCATTGAAGTGGCGCAGGCAGTAGAGGCTGCTGGATTTGAAAATCTTGTGGTTCACGGCCGCACAAAACGCCAAGGTTACAAACCACCCGTAGATTGGGAAAGCATTGGGCGCATTCGAGAATCGGTAAAAATCAATATCATCGCCAATGGCGACATTGTCACCGCCGCCGACTACCGCCGCTGCTTGGACATAACCGGGTGTCAGGATGCGATGATCGGCAGAGGGACGGTATATCAACCCAATCTTGCTGCTGTCATTGCCAACGGCGACACACCCCTTCCTTGGCCTGCGATCCCACCCCTGCTGCTGGGGTATTTGGATGTGATGATCGCAGAGGGTATGCCTGAACGGTTTCTGTCAGGGCGTCTGAAACAATGGATAAAGATGTTGGGTGTCGCACATGATCCTGCTGTGGCGCTCTTTGATAGGATAAAACGCTTCCACGACAGTCCATCCATACGCAGCGCGCTTTTAGACATTCCAGCTAAGGGTTAGAACGATAGAGCCTTCCTGAAAAGTGGGACGCCATAATGGCAAGCATTACTGGCTGACTTTGAGCGCGCTGAGAAGGTTTGCTTTTGTGACAGGCTTTGACACAAAACCATCCATGCCCGCTTTTAGGCATTTTTGGCGGTCCGACTCCATGGCATTTGCGGTAAGCGCTATAATTTTTACATGCGTCCCAGCAGTTTCATGAGCACGAATTTCCAAGGTTGCGCCGATACCATCTAGGACTGGCATCTGCATATCCATCAAAATCAAGTCATAGGGAAGCATCGCATTCGAGGCTACTGCCTCCTGACCATTTGCGACAACATCGACAACATGCCCCAGATTTTCGAGCATGATCTTGATAATGATTTGATTGGCAACGTTGTCCTCAGCGACCAAAATACGAAGCGCCTTTGAATCACCCGATTGCGGGGCACCCGTGGTGGGGTCAGCCATGGCAACATCGCCACCAGAAGCCGATATTTTTAGCGGTACAGAAAACCAAAATGTAGAACCCTTGCCGACGTCACTGCTACAACCAATTTCCCCATCCATCAAGTCAACCAGCTGTTTACAGAGCGCCAAGCCCAATCCTGCACCCTCAATGTTTCGCGTAGACGCAACGTCGATCCTATCAAAGGCTTGAAATAAACGATTCATCTTACTTTCGGGAATTCCCTGGCCCGTATCTGTTACTGAAAAACGAAAAGACTGGGTGTCCTTATCTAGGCGAGTAGCAGACACGCTTAGCGAGATGTCACCGGCATTGGTATATTTTATGGCGTTATCGATGAGATTGATCAATATTTGCCTAACACGTCCTGGATCGCCCTTCACCAATAGCTGGTCAAATTTGCCATTTTCAACCTTAAAGGTGAGACCCTTCAACTTGGCTTTTGCCGCGTATAGGCTATGAATATCACCGACCAGTTGCTCAAGTGCAAAGGGCACAAGTTCAAGCTGGAGTTTACCCGCTTCAATCTTACTGAGATCAAGCATGTCGTTTACGATGGTTAACAGAGAGGTTGAAGCGGTTAGTACCAGTGAAATAAGGTCTTTCTGTCGCTTTGGCAAAGACTCAGAATCGAGTATTTGGGCAACACCATGGATGGCATTCATGGGCGTTCGAATTTCATGGCTCATCATGGCAAGAAAATCTGTTTTTACGCGACTGGCCTTCCGAGCTTCCTCAAGGGCCAGTGCCAATTCTTGGGTGCGACTTTTCACCTTCTCATCAAGCCCAGTTAACAGTTTTTGTAACGCCTTATTGGCTTCAAAAAGTTCAACGGCTTTTTGCTCCAATAAGGATTCCGCCTCAATACGGGCATGGCGCTCACGCTCAAACCGATGCAGCAGTCGCTCAGCAGATTGCTCATCCATGATCAGTAATCACAAATCGGTAACCTGCTGGATAACCGTCTAACAGATCATCTGAAAGCGCCTCGCCTACGACCGTAGCCGTTTGGCCAAAATAGGACAAACAACCCAAAATCATACCGTGAGCCAAGGTTGCAAAGGGCCGCTGTGACCGATAGTCCATCACAAGAACCGTATCACTGCGTCGATGACACCTAAATGAGGGCAACTCTGCCAAGGGGTAAATACTGGCAACCTTTACGTGAATATAGCCTTCAACCTTTTCCAAAAAGGTAAATGCATTGTCATTCACATTGAACATCTCTGGATACCGCACATGGAATCGACCAAAGAGGTGTTCACCAAACGTTTTAACCAAATCGGTCACTTCAATTTTGGTCAATTCACTCAGGCAGGAAACCAATACAATGATTTCCTTGTGGGAGTAATTTCCTACAGCAGTATAAATCGCTTTTGAAGGTAGATTTGGAAGTGACTGTTCAATCATTTCGTCTGCAATGTCTACGCCAAAGGCAGTTTCAACCATGTTTAAATATTCTGTATAAATCATGCCCAGCATAGAAGGCACCTCAATATCGACGGGAAAAACACCATCAAAGCATAGTGCGCGCGATGGCAACGACAACAAAATAATACCGAAAGATAGACAGTGAGAACAGAGTTTTTGAAATAACACTATGGGTAAAGACAAAAAGACTTGGGGGAATAACAATCAAAAAGAAGGGGTGGTGCACCCAGCACGATTCGAACGT